>NZ_JAFIRA010000011.1:0-31835 GCF_022848905.1 Thermostichus vulcanus str. 'Rupite' | reverse complement strand
CCTTCGCGACAGCGGTGCGGAGCACCTTCGCGACAGCGGTGCGGAGCACCTTCGCGACAGCGGTGCGGAGCACCTTCGCGACAGCGGTGCGGAGCACCTTCGCGACAGCGGTGCGGAGCACCTTCGCGACAGCGGTGCGGAGCACCATAGCCCTTTTGAATCGGTTAGGGACACCACCGTTGTTGTCGCAAACCCGCCTTCACTTCAGGGTTGGCGCAGCCTGCCGTAGGCATTGTTGCTACGCAACGCTAATGCTACGCGACACGCGACTGCGGAGCATTAAAGGGCTATAACGCGATTGATAACAGTGAAGTTATGCAGCGATAACCTTGATCTCTCACTAATAACCGCTGTACCGTCCGTACCAACGCAGTGTTAGCCCTCTCTCATGACTTGTTTGAACGCTTTCTGCCATATTCCATAATTTCGCCATGTCAACCTTGCTCAAATGATTGACTCTTGAACTTGAGCGTCCGGCAATTCTCCATGACAGTCCGCGCTACATCGTCAGGGACTCCTTCAGGAATTTCCGCCTCAATCTCCAGAGTAATTTTGACGGTTGCGCCATTCAACGCAGTAAGATGTTGAATCACCTCGTCGGCGATCGTCGAAGCATCTCGGTTAATTCGCATCGCATCAATTTCCACGTTTCCATAAAATCGCCGTAGGCTTGGGGGAGAGGGAAGAGGAGTGAGGGGGGAGGGGGGAGGAGTGAGGGAAGCGGGAACAGTCGGCTTATTGCCCCGTTCTCTATCCTCTCTTCCCTGTTCTCTACCCTCTCTTCTCTCTCTATCCAACTGTTGTTGAGCGACCTCTGGCTTGACCAGCAGATTTTGGGGACTAATGCTGGGACTGATGCCCGTTGCCACGCGCAGACCAAGATACTTTCCTTTTGTCTCATCAAAGCCTTCGGCATAGGCGAAGTTATCGGCCCAGGAAGCGACGCCATCGCGAACGGCTTGCAGTAGGACGCTTTGGTCTTTTAGGCGAGGCAGATAAAGGTACTGGGTGAGATATTCCCAAAGTCGTTTGAGATCGATGTGATGCGTGTCTCGCCAGAGAAATCTATCTAGAGCTTCGAGGCGCAGGTTGGTGGCGGAGTAGGCTGGCAGCAGGTCGCCTTCATGAGTGGCTTTGCGGCTGGCTTGCAAAATGGGAGAGTCTTGTCCTTGCAGTCGGGTTTCCTTCCACTCAATGGTGCCCTGGGCATCGGGTTGATAGGGAACGAGAAGCCATTGATAGGTATCCCGGAGGAGATTCTCAACATCCTGGTTGGACTGCTTGAGTTTGGTGGTGGCTTGGTTACTTTGGAAAACATCTAGGTTCAGTGCTTCTTTTTCAGCTACGATCGCTTGCCATGCTAGGTATTGAGCGGTGCTGCGTTCTAGGTTTTCCAGTTTGGTTTTATCCGGTGCCAGGAATAGCAGGGTATTTTTGTAATAGCGAGGGCTGCTGCCCCGTTGATTGAGGGCTTGCGCTACCCACTGGCGGGCGGGGCTGTCGGGAGTGCCTTTGCTATGGAGATGTTGGGGAGCAAGGACGACCAGGCGAACGCCTGGGGTGGGATCATCGGGAATGTCGGCGGTGGAGTCCGGTGCAACATGAACAGCGCTGAACTCGCCCCGGTTTTTATCGGACTTGAGGCGTTTGATGATTTCTTCCCAGATGGGGTGGCGATCGCGCAACAGTTGTTCTGCCCGTTCTTGGGCGGTGCGGTTGACATTGGGCTGGGTGGACACCCAGTAGCGCTTGCTCTCATCGACGTAGAGGTAGGTGGCCTGATCGGTGAGCCGGCGCAGGGCATCGCCAAAGGTGGCCACACTTTCCCCCGGTTGCACACAGCCCAGCTTGATGCGGCGATCGTCTAAGCCGCGATTGGCGGCGCGCAGGGTGGGCGCAGACCCCATGTAGATGGTGCGGGTGACGCGGCGACAGGCAGAGTAACGCCCCAGATTCGGATTACCGCGATCGAGGGTAAGGGGGAGGGAATTGGCTCCATCCACATCCTTATCGATCACGGGCAGCCAGTTGTCCTCCAGATAACGGGTGAGTTCAGACTGCACCTGTGGGTCATCCATAGGCACATGGGCAGGCAGGATCATCAGGCTTTGGTCGTTACGCTCCCAGAGGGAATGGATGACCTTAGCCATCAACCGCAGCACGCCACGGGTGCGCTGGAATTTGTCGAGGCTAGACCAGTCGGAATACAGGCGATCGAACAATTCGGGATGGATGGGGTAGGCATCCCGCATTCGCCGCTCGTAGTCGCTTTCTTTGCACTCGCTGGGGAATTCCTGGCTTTGGGTGCGATACATATTGGCAAAGGCTTTGACCACCGCATCCCGCTGTACAAAAAAGCTGGGGTCGGTAATGGGTTCAAATAGGCGACGGCGGACAATTTCAAAGCTTTCTTCGGCGCTGGCGGGTCGCCAAGGTGATTCGACACGACCGATCGCATTTTTCAGGCGATCCAGGGCTTCCTTGCCGCGATCGCCGCCTATCTCAATATCAGAAGAGGGAACGCTAACGACCAATAGGGTCTCTTTGGCATTCTTGGCCGATTCGCTCAGGGTTTGGGCAAAGGTGAATTGGGTATCGAAGCTACCGCCAGCGATGTCGTTTTGATCGTGGAGCTGCCGCGCGTAGGACACCCATTCATCGATCAAAACTAAACAGGGGGAAAAGCGATTAAACAGCACCTTGAGAGCATCACCAGGGTTGGTAGAGGTTTCATCAGCTTGCCGTACCAGTTCATAGCCCTCAGCTCCCCCCAGTTGCCAAGCCAGTTCGCCCCAGAGGGTTCTGATCAGAGGCCGGTTCTGACTGGCATGTTCCGGTTTATAGGGGACGATACCACTGGGTTGGAGCTTATTGCCAACCAAGACCGCCAGGTTGACATTTTGGGGTGGTTTATCGAGGCCAGTTGCCTGGAAGATGGGTTCCGCACCAGGAAGGTCAGCGATTTGCAGGGCTTGGCAGAGGTGATAGAGGGCGAGCATGGCGTGGGTTTTGCCACCACCGAAGTTGGTTTGCAGTTCGATGACGGGATCACCGCCTTGACCACTTAGCCGCCGTAGGGCATTGGTCAGGAGTTGTTGTAGCCCTTCCGTAAGGTAGGTACGCCGAAAGAACTCGGTGGGATCCCGGTATTCGTCGGAACCTTCATCCAGGTAGACCTGCCAGAGGTCGGCGGCAAATTCGGCTTGCTGGAAGCGACCGGAGGCAACATCGGGGTGGGGGGTGGCAATTTCGCGCCAGGGTTTCAGCCCCGTCATCGGTTGGCCTTCCGTTGGTGCATCTGCTGCTTTCCGGGTTTCTCGCCGTGCCCGGTCTTCAAAACGCAGCCGCAGCAGTTCTTGTTTCTGTTTTTCGACTTGATCGGCTTCTGGGGCAGATACAGCCGAGAGAATGCGACCGATCGTATCTAAAGCACGGTAGGCATCATCGGTGGTGAAGGTGGGGTTGTGTGCCCAGGTGTTGCGAATCTCCTGACATTCGGAGAGAAGACTACGTTCCGCTTTGCCGAGAGTTTTGCGAAATACGTCGTTCCACTCACTCCACATAAACTTGAGGAAGTCGTAGAGATCGGTTTTGAGGCTGGTTTGAACTGCCACACTGTCTTTGTTGAAATAGGCCGCCGCCCGTAATGGCCATTGCTGTGTGTAGGCAGCGATCATTTCTCGTTCAAAGTAGGGATACAGCCCTTCATGAAGCAGCTTGAGGGCGCGTCCGACTCGTTCGTGATTGCTAATTGCCATAGGAGTAATTGGGTGAGGGTGGGATGGGGATAGGGAACCACAAAGGCACAGAGGGCACAAAGGTTTTATGGTAATGAAAGGGATCGGATTTTTTGACGAAAAGATCGTAGGGCAGGGCTGCGACCGATCGCCCGACTTTGCTCTAAGACCTCCCTTACCCATGCCAAAATTGGGAGATCAGGAAAGGTGGGGCTGGTGGCAGAATTTTGATATTGCCCAGATTGCAGGGTGTAGATCTTTAGTTCAGTCCCTTCGTAGACCCAAAGTTCAGGAACACCTAAGCGGGTGTAGGCATCGATTTGGGTTTTGGAGGTGACATCGACCTCAATGGCCAGATCGGGAGGCGGATCAACGGATAAATCCAGCCGATCTTTACCAATCATGGTCTGGTGGTTTTGAATGTAGAAGCATTCATCGGGTTCAATGCCATAGTTCATGGCTTGGCGTTTGAAGGTGGTTGACCCAAAGCACTCGCAGTCAATTTCTAGTTCTTCTAAGAGGATTTTGACCATATCCCCAAGAATAGATTTATCGCGTTCGTGCTTGGGCAATAGCATCCTGATTTCCAGAATTCCATCGCTGTAGGCAATGCGGCTGGCACGTTTTTCGCCCAGTTCATCGAGAATGGCTTCAAATTCTGACCAGTTCAGGTCAGGAATCAGCCAGCGTTGACCGGGAGGGACATCTAGTTGTCGGAGTCGCAAAGTAACCATAAGCTGGGCGAATAAGGTATGTGAGAAATCTTGGTGTGCGTTGTGTCTTTGTGGTTTTGCCCTAACTCCAGATCAGGGTAAAGTCCATGACAAAGTTGGGCAGGACGGGGTCACCAGGGAGGGTGCCAGGGCGATCATAGATCTGCACAGTTTGCCCTGGGCGATAGACATGAACTTGCTGGAGTTCTGGATCAATGAGCCAGCCCAGTTGTGCGCCATTGTCGATGTATTCTTGCAGTTTGGCCTGGAGGGTGGGTAACTCGTCATTGGGGGATTTGAGTTCCAAGACAAAGTCGGGACAAAGGGGGGCAAATTTACGGCGTTGCTCGGACGATAGGCGTTCCCAGCGGGTCTTTTCAATCCAGGCGGCATCGGGAGAGCGGATGGCTCCGTTGGGTAGGGTAAAACCGGCGGAAGAATCAAAGATGAAGCCCAAGCACATCTGGCGATTCCACTGCCAGAGTTGACCCAGCAGATCGGCGTTACGATATCCACTTTCACTGCCGGTGGGGGCCATGGCAATCAGTTCTCCTTGGGCGGTGCGTTCGAGGCGTAGGTCGGGGTTGCTGCGGCAAAGCTGCTCGAAGGCTTCGTCGGTCAGGGTGAGGGCAGGACGCAGATTTAGGGCAATCATGGGGGTCTCCTTGTGGGGATTACACGTCAAGCTGAAGGGCTTGGATTAGGATTTGGTTTAGGCGCTGTATCTGCTGTGTACCTAGGCTGCCTAATCGTCGCTGAAGCAACTGTCGCTCTAGGGTGATGATTTTAGTCACTTTGATTTTGGAGGTGACTTTAAGTCCTGTTTGCGTAAATTCTGGGTCGCCTATTTCCAGAAGCAACTCATCCGGCGTGATGCGCTCCAGGTTCTGCGAAGAGATAAAGCACAGTGTAATGTCTTGCCCTTGAGGTTCGACCCAAAGAATGACGGCTGGCCTCAGTTTAGTTTGGCTAAGGTCGGTGAAGGGAAATGGAACCAACACAATATCGCCTTTCGCTAAGGGCATGGCATGGGTTCTCCGTCATCAAGGCTGTAGAGGTCGGGTTCGTCGTCCAGGAACTCAAAACTGTTTCCGCGTAGGGCAAGGGTGATGAGATCGGGGGAAGATGGATAAGCAACATCAAAGAAGAGTTTTTCTTCTAGGATGGCTTGCTCTTCAGGAGAAAGAGAACGGATAACTTGAATAATCGATTCGACTAAATGGATATTCATGGCTTGACTCCTTTAGGCTTTCTCTGTGTTCTTTGTGTCTTTGTGGTTCGTTGTCACCACGGAGGGCACGAGGGGTTATAACAAGCTGGTTTGGATGGGAGCATCTTGCCTTACTCCTGATGCTAAGCGAGTGATTTCGGGCCAGGAGATGACGAGGCTGTTGTACGGCAAGGCCTCCTGGGTCCAGCCTTTTCTGTCGCACAAGCTATAGAGCCGATAGGCAAGGTCGCGTGCGATTTCGCCGCGGTTGCCCAGTTTGGCCAGCAGTTCTGCGGCCCCCATTTCCCCCTTTTGATCGAGTTCATGGATGAGATACTGAGCAATTTCCCAGTCGGGCATACGGCTGTCGCTGTTGGGATCCCAGTCTGACTTCAGTTCACTGCGTTTGAGCAAGCGCACTTTGCCGCCCTTAGCTTCAAGGATGCCCGCCTCGACCATGCCTTGAATGCTGGTGTTTTTGGCTTTGCTGAGGGTTTCAGCATCGCCGTACTGCCCTGGCTCAAACTGATGCTGTTCAAACCAGGTGAGTGCCCAACGGGTGTCGCTGTCGAATTCGCCTTCTTGCTCGGTGAGGTATTCATCGAGGATTTGATTGATCAGTTGCAGAGCCGTCCGCACGCGCATGGGGGATCCATCGTTTTCCAGAACGGCGGCATATTGGGAGAAAACCGCCATGCCGGGGCCGATGCTGGCTTGGGCGAGATCGACGGGGGCGATGCTGCCCTGCTGGAGAGTTTTGAGGGCGGGGGGCAGTTGGCGCTTGAGTTCGGTGAGAAATTGGCGACGGGTGATTTTGGGCGCATCGGCAGGGCGGGGGCGGCAGACGAGGACGATGGAGGAAGCGAGGGCGTTGGTGCCTCTAGCAACCATGCGGTTACTTAGTCCGCTCCGCATGGGCCAAGTGCCGTCAATGCTGAAGCCTTTGCTAATCAACCCTTCTAGCATGGTTTCCCAACCTGTGGAGGCTTTGCCCTCACCCCTAGCCCCTCTCCCAGAGCGGGAGAGGGGAACTGGCGTGTCGTCCATATCTGCTTCTTCTCCTAGCCCATTTTCGGAGGGGTCTTCTTCGGTTTGCTTGAAGGCGTAATAGACCGTTAGGGGATAGTCTGAGTGAACAATCTGATGAAGACGCTCAAAGGCTTTACCAAGTCCTGCTTCAAAAAATTCCTTGGCTTTTTGTTTATCGCCACCAAATCGGTAGGGAGTGGCAACCAATTCTTGAGCTTTGGGGACTAAGAGGGTGCTGAAAATGTTGGGATAGATGGAGCCAAGGGAACGCCGCAGCCAAACATAGAAAAAGTCGGAGAGGTCTGCATAGGGCACGGCATCGTAGTAAGGCGGATCGGTGGAGATGAGTTTGGGGGTGGTGTCGTGGGGGTGGGGGGCAGTGGCATCCTGTTGGTGGGCTTGTGATTGAGAATTAGGAAAGGCAATTTCAAGAACTTTCGCAATCCAGTCAATAGCACCTAAAAAATTGCCTGTAGAGTCAATGAATGGATTTGCTTCGGCAAAATCCCAAACCATTGGTATTGCTTGTCTTCCAAAAGTATTTCTTGTACTGTCTCTACTTACATCCCATGAGCAAAGAGAAGAGTTCCTATCTGCTGATCGATCAATTCCAAATCCCAAATAAGTTGCGATCGCCTCTCCATAAGCCCTTGCACCGGTTCCTCCCTCATGCAGCGGCACATCGTCATCCGGTAGCCCAGCGGCAATGGCATCCTGAATCGCCTGTTTCCGTGCTTCCGCCACCAAATCGCTGAAGGTAGTGAGGGCCACCAGTTGCCGCGGCGTGAAGAGATCGCCCAAATTCGGCATTCCATAAGCAGGAGTTTGGAAATTACGATGTTTCTTGGGTAATTCGCCATCAGGTTTCCAGCTTGGTTGAGCAGAATTAGCTATCCGCTCATGTTCTTCATTTGGAGAAATGTAAATACGCCCATTTTTTCCTTCAGCAACGATCGCCATTAATTGCTGGTTTAAATGCCCTTGCATTCCCTCGCTACGAATATATTTAAATTGAACTGGCGTACTGCACGCAGGACATACTGCACCTTTTCTAGTGATGATCGTCCCCTCCGGTGCTTTGCCCGTCCCTGACTTGACTACAAACCGGATTTTGGGAACCACAAAGTCACAAAGGTCACGAAGATCTTCCTTTGTGTCCTTCGTGTCTTCGTGGTTGATTACCTCCGGCTCTACCCAAGCCTCTTTCCCCTTCTTGGTGGAAAGCTGAAAACTCCGCACCAACGGCATCTGGCAACCACACGCCGGGTTCGGACACTTCACCGTTCGTGCCCAGAGCCACGCGATCACTGTGAGAAAAGAGGATTTAGAAGTGAGGAGTGAGGGAGAGGAAGGAGTGAGGGCTGAAGGTTTACTCGCTTCTCCATTCTCTTTGCTCGCTTCTCCATTCTCTTTGCTCACTTCTCCATTCTCTTTGCTCACTTCTCCATTCTCTTTACTCACTTCTCCATTCTCTTTACTCACTTCTCTATTCTCTTTGCTCACTTCTCCATTCTCTTTGCTCACTTCTCCATTCTCTTTGCTCACTTCTCCATTCTCTTTGCTCACTTCTCTATCCTCACTCCTCACCTCAACCTTCGGATAGAGATGCCCAATGCGTTCAAAGGCGCGATCGCGCATCCACTGCCCGTAGTAGCGCACATCTGCCGCTAAGCCCTGCGCGCCGGAATAGGAGTGAGAAGAGAGAAGAGAGAATTGAGTAATTTTCTTCTCACTCCTCACTCCTGGCTCCTCACTTCTCATTTCTCGTTTCTTATCCTTCGCCGCATTGTGGTCAGTATTCGACTCACCTCGTCCAGCAGGTTTCTCAGCGTTTGAGTCTGATCCGTCGGAAACCATTCCAGGTTCTCGCAAAGGGTTAGTAAGGTCTCCGTCTCGGCTAAAGAGCCTTGCGCTATCGCTAAAAACCGTACTTTTTCCTTCTCCGATTCCCTTGTCCAACCCTCGGCTATGTTGGCTGGCACTGATACGATCGCTCGCGTTATCTGAGAACGGATCCCGTAGGTTTCCTCCTTGGGCAACCTCGGAACTAGACGATAAACTTCCTGAGCTGCTGCCATCGCCTTCTGCCAAACGATCAATTCTCGGTAATGCATCTCCCTGTCTTACCTCACTCCTCACTCCTCCATACTCACTTCTCACCTCCGGGTTCACAGGTGGCTGATCCTTAAACTTCGGTGGAATCTCAATCAGCGCCTTATTGATGAGAACGGCTACCGGATTCAAATCACTGGCATGGGCTTCTAAACCTAGCCTTTGCGCCTCCAAGGGAATCGAACCCCCACCGGCAAACGGGTCATAGACCGGGGGGGCATACTTGGCGATATATTGCCGCACTGCTGCTGGTTCTGTTGGTGGTTCTTCGCCGCGCGCCCACGCCAAGCACCGGGCAATTTCCTGTTGTGCTGCTTCCAGTTCACTAGAGTTGGCTTTGTTCACATCGTCCCAAGACACCAAACCACGCACAACCGGTTTGGTGTTGCCCTTTTTATCCGTTTCAAGGGTGATGCGTCCCAAAATGTTGAATAGCCGCTGCCGTTCCCGCGCTTGGTCTGCCTCAGTGGGGAATTTGTCGGGCCAACTGGAGGGGTCATCGACCAACGAAGCCCACAACACCGCTCGACAGGCTGCTAACGGTTGCCGTGCCCACCATAGATGCAGCGTGCTGGGGTGGCCGTGGCGAATGGACTTGTCGCGGACGGATTCTAGGTTGATGGCTTCTAGGGGGAGGGCAACTTCGATGAGCTTTTTTTTCATGGAACCACAAAGGGCACAAAGGTTAATGGTTGACGAGGCGTTTGATGCCGTTTTTGAGGATGGGGACGTTGAAGTTGATCAGGAGTCCGAGCCAGAGTTTTTTGAGTTTAAGGTAGGTGAGGAGTTGGGCATCGTGGATGGGTTGTAGGCTTTCAACCGTTTTGAGTTCCACGATTACCAAGTCTTCTACCAACAGATCTAAACGATAGCCGCAATCCAGATGAATCCCCTTATAGATGACAGGCTGAGGTACTTGGCTCTCAACTTGCAACCCCTGTTGGGCTAACTCATACTTCAAACACGCCTCATAGGCAGACTCCAATAACCCTGGCCCCAACTCCCGATGCACGGCGATCGCTGCCCCAATAATCACATTCGATAACCGATTCGCTTCCTCCCGACTCACGCTTCCTGTCCTTTGTGTTTTTTGATTTTTCACCACAAAGACACGAAGTCCACAAAGTTCTTAGTGTCCTTTGTGCCTTTGTGGTTCATACCCTCGCTCCCACAACTCCCGCCACCCATAGTTCACACTACTGGCCCCAAAGTCTGGCTCTCGCTGAAACGGTCGTTGCACATACCGCACCACACAGCCCTCGCCTGGCACGGCATAGGTGCCAGCCGTTGTCTTGACCTTGAACACATCCCCTTCAGGAAACTCCCGATCCAGCGGAACCTGCACCAAGGCCAAGATAAAATTGTCGGGCTTATTGAGCGCCGTCAGGATTTCGTTTTTGGTGACTGTGACCGTTTCAGCCCCTTCTATCCTGCCCTTCACCTCGATAAATCGTAACTGCCCAGTCCCTGGCACCACTGATTCAATGTCATACCCACACTTCTGATCGCTCACATCCCGCGGTTCATACCCCAATGCCCGTTCTACTGCCATGACTGCTGCCATTGCGGCCCGCTCCACCCGCTGGGTTTCTCTGGCAAAGGTGCTGGTCGCTGCTGCCCGTTTTCCCTGTAGCCGTTGCAATAGACCGATCGGCACCACCAGCGCCCCACCAATGACGACGGGGGGCAGAGGCGATAGCTTTCGTTCCTGCTCCAATTCAGATAGGCGTTTTTGCAGCCGTGCGGCTAACTCATCGGCTCGTTGTTGGGCTTTGGCGGAGTTGAGCTTGGCATTGGGCTTACTGGCTTGCTCTTGCAAGCGCAGCTCCGCTGCCCGTTGATCCCAATAGTTAATTTCCTTTGTCAGTCGATCCTTCACCGCCCGGAGGGTTTTGTCAATCAGTTCTTCTTTGCGTTCCCGGACTTCTTGGAGGTGTTGGGGGACAAGGTGGGTGATGGCGTAGGTGGTGGCTTGGTCTTCTAGATTTGAACCACGAAGGCACAAAGGACACGAAGGATCGGTAAGGATAGCCTGTTCTTCTGGGGTCAGGGGTCGGTAGTCCAGGTAAGGCGCATACCCTGCGTTGCTAGGAGAGAGAAAAGAGGAGAGAGGAGAGAGGGAACTTGGTTTATCTCTCTGGTCTAAATTCTCTTGTCTCTCTGCTCTCAACTCCACATACTGCATCCGCCGCGACACCACTCGCCGTCGCCCATCCCGTTCGGTGCGACCGTCCTGAATGGAATGCTCCAAATACACCAGCACCCGGACTGCTTCCCCCGGATCGTTTTCGTCTACCAGAATGGCACCCTGCCGCAGCAGATCCCGATGCCGCTCTAAGGTCACATCCAGAACTGCATCTAGCAGGGGATGACCAGGGCAAACAAAATCAGCCACAGGTTTTCCCGGAACACTGATGAGTTCCTTCTCAAAACAGATCCGCTCATACCGCTTTAGGACGGCTGCTCCCACTCCAATGAGGCGATCGCGATTGCGAATCACCGCCGGAACATGGGTAATTTCATAGCGTTTGGGTTCCCGCTGCCGAATTGTACCGCCCAATCGCTGGAAGGCTTCCAAGAAAAAGGAGGCAATGAAATGGGGCTGAAGTTTGCGGGCTTCCGCTCGCTCCATCTCCTGGCGAATCTGCTGCACCTTGCTCGCATCCATCGAGTCCCGTGCCAGGGCGCGTTCCTCTAGCAACGCTCGCAACCGACTTTGGTCAAGGCGATCGCTCACCACCTGATCCAGCTTCGCTTTGACTTCGGGGCGATCGCCGTAGCGGATCGCTTCAATCAGGAGTTCTCGCAGTTCCTTACCTGCGATCGCTTTCCCTAACACATCAAAGACCTTGCCACCGAGCGCCTTTTGCTCAATCTCCAGCTTCTTGAGCAGCGAGAGATATACATCCCCCTCGCGGGTTTCCTCCGCCACCAGATTCCAAAGATGGCAGACTTCAGTTTGTCCAATCCGGTGAATTCGCCCAAACCGCTGCTCCAGCCGATTTGGGTTCCACGGCAGGTCGTAGTTCACCATCAGATGCGCCCGTTGCAGGTTAATCCCCTCCCCTGCCGCATCCGTGGCAATTAAGACTTGCACCGCCACATCTTGCTTAAAGGCTTCCTCTGCCTTCTTGCGCTCTTCCCGTCCCATGCCACCGTGGATCGTGACCACTGCCTCAGATCGCCCGATGAGGGTCGTAATTTGACTGACTAGATAGTTCAGGGTATCCCGATGTTCGGTAAAGATCACCAGTTTGCGAGACGAACCACCAAGACACAAAGACCACAAAGGGTTTTCTTCGTGTCCTTTGTGCCTTTGTGGTGCAAAAACTGCTTGAATCACCCGCGACAACTCATCCCACTTGCGATCCTTGCCACTGCGTCGAACGCGCAAGGCTAAATTTTCGAGTTCACCAAGCTGATGGATCTCGGCTTGCAGTTCGGCGATCGTGCGAGCCGCCGTGGCCTGGTCAACCACCTCTTCTTCTCTAGCCTCGCGCTCATCACCAGATAAATCCTCGAAATCATCGTCCCAATCATCCGGGTCGATGGTGGAGCCAAAGGCGATCTCCGCTGATAACCCTCGTTTCAAGAATTCTTCCTCCCGCAGCCGCTTCTGGAGCCGTTCCCGTCGTCGTCGGAGGGACTGGTAGATGGCTTCGGGAGAAGAGGCAAGGCGACGTTGCAAAATCGTCAAGGCAAAGCCCACGGTTCCCTTGCGCCCCTCATTGGCCAGGGCATCGGCCCGGTTAAACTCTTCCCTGACGTAATCGGTAACTTGCTTGTAAAGAACAGCTTCTAGATCAGACAGGACATACTTGACCGTGTGTGCCCGCCGCTCCGGAAACAGCGGTTTGCCATCAAACTTGAGCAAATCCTCTTTGACCAAGCGCCGCATCAAGTCCGAGACATCGCAGCTATGCACCCCATCTCGGAATCGCCCCTCGAAGCGATCGCCATCCAGCAGCGCCAGAAACAACTGAAAATCTTCCTCTTTCCCGTTGTGGGGAGTTGCTGTCATCAACAGAAAATGCCGGGTCAGCGTGGACAGCAGCTTACCGAGCTTATAGCGCTTGGTTTCCTTGATTTCACCGCCAAAAAATGAGGCAGATAGTTTGTGTGCTTCATCTACTACCACCAAATCCCAATCGGTTTGCCTTAGCTTGGCTTGCAGGTCTTCATTGCGACTGAGCTTGTCCAAGCGAGCAATGAGCAGGGGCATTTCTGCGAAGGCGTTCCCCGTGCGCGCCGCTTCAATCTGGTCATTGGTCAGAATCTCAAAGGGGAGATGAAACTTTTGCAACAACTCATCCTGCCACTGCACCGCCAAACTGCCCGGACACACAATCAGGCACCGCTGCAAGTCCCCCCGAATCCGCAATTCCCGAATCAACAGCCCCGCCATGATGGTTTTGCCCGCCCCCGGATCATCCGCCAACAGGAACCGCAACGGTTGCCGGGTCAGCATCTCGCCATATACTGCCGTGATCTGGTGGGGCAGGGGTTCCACCAACGAGGTATGCACTGCCAGCAGCGGATCAAACAGGTGAGCCAGTCGAATGCGATGGGCTTCGGAAACCAACCGCAGCAACGCCCCATCCCCATCGAAACTCCAAGGTTGCCCTTCGGTAACAATTTCTAAGGTTGGCTCGCGATCGCGAAACAGAAGCTCAGTGTGCGGTTGACCATTTGCATCCTTATAGGTCAGCTCCACCACATCACTCCCATGCCACTTCGCGTCAATGACGATAACGTTATGAGTCGGTAGGAGACCTTTGACAAGAGCACCACGGGTGAGATCTTCGAGTTGAGCCATAGCTTAAGAGTTGCTGCACATAAGGGCACTGTGAACAGTCTGGTGCTCACCATTTCTCACAGTGTAGATACGCTCTGTCGTTTTATAGCTCGATATCTTGACAGCAGCTTGACAGCGGGGGGAGCACGCTTAACCAACCCACAGCGTCGGTAGAGCTAACTAGGTCAGCAGCAGTTCCGTTCGCACCATGCCGGCCCGCTCTGCCCTGGCCAGGATCCCTAAGCGGGTTCCCGCCGGAGCTCGGATTACCCACTCCAGCTTGCGCCGAAAATCCACCTCTCCCGCATCGGAAAAGGCTTTGACAAAGGCTTTGTTGGAGCGCCCTTCCAAGTGGCCCACCCTTTGTTTGGCTTGCCCCATGACCAGCGCGGCTGTCTCCGGCATTTGTACCTCCACCTCAATCGGTCGCACGATCTGCCGCTCCAGAGCTTTTTGGCTGGTGTAGGTGGGCAGGAAGCCTTGATTTTCTAGCTGCAAAATAACTTTGTACAGGTCGGATCCCTGTGGGTGAACCTCTGCTTTGGCGATGGCCAACTTGGGGCTCATCAGGGCATGAGCCAGAGTGAACTGGCAGTGCTGCCGACACAGCTGCGGCAAGACTTGGGGCGGGGCATTATCCCAGGTCATTTTTTTTTTCCAGCCGCCGATCTCTACCGGCCCCAGTTGCGGATGCTCGAAGGGCTGCCAATCCACAAACCCCCCGCCACCGAGGTGTTCATCGTTCCATTGCAGGATTTTGAGATCATCCGCTTCCGTATGGCGGCGATACCACTGGATGTAGTCTCCTTTTTGGATCCCGGCAGCCGTCGGCAGATCCCAAAGCTCAGTGGTAAAGCCGAACCAGCCCCAGTGATCGTAGGCGTAGTCGTCCATGCCGCCGTGGAGAATTTGTTTGGGGTGGTAGCGGAACTTGTGATAGACAGAAACGCATTCGTAGCCCGTCAGTTGGGTGCCCTTCTCCCCGATGAGTTGAAAAGTTTCCAGATCCTCGACTGGGAAATGCTCATCCGGATGGGTGGAATAGGGCCGTAGGATCACCGCCGAGTAGGTGTGATAGGTTACAAAGCCATTGATGTTGCGATGGGTACGCCAAAATTCCGCTTCAGCTCGGGTCTCTGGCTCACTGAAGGGATAGGCGCCTGCCCCTTTCTGTTCTCCCTCGGGGGCCCACTCGAAGGGATAGTTGCGGTTGAAGTCCATACCCGCTAGGGGCGGGGCAACCCGCACTTCGTAGCCATCGAAGTTGTGGATTAACCCCTCCGGCAACAGGGTGTAGTAGGTACCGCCAAACTCGTCTGGATCCCGGCGCACCATCAAGCGGGGATCCTTGTCTGAAATTTTCCAGGCCCCGCAGTCATCTCGGAGGCGCATCTGCAAAATCAGCCCATCGCCATTGATATCCTGCCGGTGCAGGCCATCTTTCTTGTCAGGATCCGGGTAGGCATGGGGGCTAGAGCGCAGATCGTCGGGGGTGGTGAGGTACTGCTCGGCCCCATCCACAGCAAGGCGAGGCAACACGTAGAGGGTATAGCCATCCAGCAGTCGAGTTGCCTGGGGATCCACGCCATACTGGCTCAGCAAGTGGTGAATAGTGTAAAGTGCTACCGCTGAGCCGGTCACTTCCCCCGCGTGGGTATTGGCATCGATCCAGTAGGCGGGTTTTTCTAGGGCGGGGCCGGTAGCTTGATGGGTGAGGGTGGCCAGCCAGATCTCCCGGCCTTGGCGGCTAGTACCGAGCGTTTCTAGGGTGATCAGGTGGGGATAGGCAGCCACTGCGGTCTGCAAAAAATCCACGATCTCGGCGTAGGTGAAGTAATGGCTGAAATCAAACTCTGGTAGCGCACCCATGGGTGGAGGGATCCCTCTGCTGTGGCACTCGCATATCTTAATCTTTTTAATCTTTCCGGGTTTGGCTTGCCTCAGGGTAGGGATCCCGCCTTCGCTGGACATGAGCTAGGTTCTGTTCAAGAAAGACTTTGAGGATTGATCCATGGGCTTTCTGTCACGGCTTGGGATCGGCTGCCTGACGGGTGGAGTCTTTGGGGAGCGGCACATAGTGGCTGCAGCGGCAGGGGCCTAGAGGGTTGACCGCGCAGGGCAAGAACATCGACCGGGAAAAATACTGGCAGGAGGGATCCCATCGTCCAGAAGAGACCGCTGGTAAGGTGCGCTGGGGGGTGCGGTAGTCCCAGGTGGACAGGCGGCGGGAGCCGGTTTTGTCCAGGAGAGGGAGCAACTGGGCCAAAAAAGTTAGTCCCAGCCATAGGCCCACTCCCATGATCAGTGGTTGCACCATTGCCCTCTCCCCCTTGTGTCCGTAAGCGTTGTCCGCCAACCGAATCCAGCCTAAGTCAGCCTTTTTCCAGAGGGCTAGGGGAACGGCCAGTTTTGTCACTGTCCCTTCAGTTCATCCTGGTGTGCAAAAAGCAGGCGGAAAAACCGATTAGAGTGAAGAGTGGATCGATGCTGTTAGCCTTTTCGCCCCCATGACAACTTCCACCCTTGATGCTGCTGCCATTCTGGAGGCGTTGCGTCCTGTTCAGGATCCCGAGTTGCGCCGCAGTTTGGTGGAACTGAACATGATTCGGGATATTCGGGTGGAGCCTGAACGGGTGGCTTTTACCCTAGTGTTGACCACTCCGGCCTGTCCGTTGCGGGAATTCATTGTGGATGAGTGCAAGGCGGCCATCCGCCAATTGGCCCCAATTGAAACCATCGATGTCACGGTGACGGCGGAAACTCCCCGTTCCCCTGCTCTGCCGGATCGCCAGTCCATCAAGGGGGTGCGCAACATTGTTGCCATTTCCAGTGGCAAGGGTGGCGTGGGAAAAACTTCTGTTTCGGTGAATGTGGCAATTGCGTTGGCCCAAAGTGGAGCCCGGGTAGGGCTTTTAGATGCCGATATTTATGGCCCGAATGTGCCCCTGATGTTGGGACTGCAGGATCAGTCTCTGTTCGTGCAAAAACGGGAGGATGGTGGCGAGGATATCTTTCCGTTAGAAAATTATGGCGTGAAGATGGTGTCGATGGGCCTGTTGATTGGGCGGGATCAACCGGTGATTTGGCGTGGCCCGATGTTGAACGGGGTGATCCGGCAGTTTCTCTATCAGGTGCAGTGGGGCGAGTTGGACTATTTGATCGTGGATATGCCCCCGGGTACGGGCGATGCCCAGCTGACCCTGACGCAGGCGGTGCCTTTGGCCGGTGCGGTGATTGTCACAACCCCACAATCCGTGGCACTGCTGGATAGCCGCAAGGGCTTGAATATGTTCCGCCAATTGCAGGTGCCAATTCTGGGCATTGTGGAAAACATGAGCTACTTCATCCCGCCCGACCTGCCGGATCGCCAGTACGATATCTTCGGCTCAGAAGGGGGGGAAACCACCGCCCGCGAACTTGGGATCCCATTGTTGGGACGGATCCCGTTGGAAATTGCTCTGCGCCAAGGGGGAGATGCGGGCAAACCAATTGTGGTTGGTCATCCAGAGTCGGCCTCGGCCCAAGCCTTGACCCAGATTGCCAAAACCCTGGCTGGGCGGGTGTCGATGTTGGCTTTGGGGGCGGGTTAGTAGCGCTCTACTTCCGTGAGAGAAACCCCAAAACTGCGCCCCCCCACGGTAATGCCCTCTTGGGCTTTGCCGCGCACAGTGACGGTACTGTTCATGGCCGGGATCCCTTTGTCGGTGATCACCCAAATGGAGCCGCTGCTGTCCTGTAGCTCGTAGACCCCCTGCCCAAATACCCCCACCTGGTTCACCACCTGACCCCGGATCCACACGTTGGAGTGCTGGCTGGGATTTTGAGCCACCGTCGCAATTGGGGTGGTTCCTACCCCCAGACGCGCCAGCTGCCCGCAGCCACTGGCCCCACCCAGTACCAAACCCAACCCCAGCAAGAGCGCTAGGGATCCCTGGCGTACCCTTTGGCTCGGTTGTTTGTTCATGATTGAGTCCCCATTAACGGCACCTGCTCCCACCATAGCAAGGGTGGGTGATGCTGACGCTGATGCTCTGCATACAGCGCGGGCTTCTCTAATCAACCCTAATGCCTTCAAGAACAAGGCTTATTGACAACTGTTCACAAAACTGACGTCTTTGTACTATGCTGAGAGCAACAGTCAGAAGCTAGGGATCCTAGGGTTCTCATGCCCTATGGGTTCTTGACCCATCTTCGCTCACCTTCGCCGGAGAACCTCGGAGTATGTCTGAAACTTCAACTTTGCGCCAAGCATTTAACAGCGTGCGGAACAATGCTGTCCTGCTCGGGGCCGAGGTGACCCAACCGGTTTGTGAGGGCATGAATGCGCTCTTTGCCAGCTTCCAGGCGCTGTACCTGCAATATCAGAAGCATCACTTCGTGGTGGAGGGCACCGAGTTTTACTCTCTGCACCAATTCTTTAAAGATCATTATGAAGAGGTGAGTGAGCACGTTCATGACCTGGGAGAGCGTCTGGATGGGCTCGGAGGTGTACCAGTGGCCAACTTGACGACTTTGGCCCAGCTGTGTTGCTTTACTCCAGAGCCGGACGGGGCTTTTGAGGCGCGGCAGATGTTGAGCAACGACTTAGCGGCGGAACAAGCCATTATCGATCTGTTGCGGCGGCAGGCGGCGCAAGCGGAAAGTCTTGGAGATCGAGCCACCCGCTATCTTTACGAGCAGATTTTGTTAAAAACCGAAGATCGTGCCTTTCACCTGAATCATTTCTTGGCCAATGACAGCTTGGTGTTTGGCTTGATGAACGGCAGAGCCTGATCCACATCCATATTGATTCTCAAATTGGGACAGATTGACGGGGGTTAGAGAGCCTGAGGGGGCACTGGTGAGGCTGACCTAGCTGACCAATTTACCTTTTCGCCATTTTTTTGATCGCTTATTGAGAAATACTCTTCTTTGCTTTTTGTTCTTTGACTTGGAGGTGTTGATCCCGGCTATGAACTCGGTTTCTCTGCCCGCAAATGTGTCTTCTGGTAGCTATCGTTTGGATATTCCCTTTGGGGAGCGCTGGCGCATTTGTCGTCGGCTTTTGGAGTTAGGGATCCCGTCGGTGTGCACCGGCGATGGTGGCTTACAGGTGGAAATGAATACGCTATTGGCAGCCCTGCAGGTGCGGAGTGTGATCCAGCAGCATACGGCCCGTCGGCAGGAGTTGGTGCAGGGTTTAGAAACCTGCTGGCAATTGAACATCCAAGCGGGGGGGCAAGATGGGCAAGTCGCATAAGCAAGGGATCCCGTTTGCATCGGAAGGGCAGTTTTTGGGCTTTGTGCCCTCCTCGGATGGCAAGTTGAAGTATTTACGTTGGCAGACGGGATCCGAGCTATTCACGGGCAAAATCCCCAAACCCATTCGTTCGCAGCTCTATCGCACCCTGCAACCGGGGGATCCGATCCAAATCTGGGGCGAACGGGAAGTGGATCTGCGCAAAGGGCAGGAGAAGTGGGTGCTCTACCGAGTGGAGCCCAGCCCTACTCAGTCCCCTGCACAGCCTGCACCGACTCTACAGGCCGGATCCTCAGCAACGGATCCCGGCCCAAAGCCCAAGGGCACTGTGCTGGTTTGCCAAAAGTCCGATTGTTGTCGGCGGGGCGCTGGGGATGTCATCCAAGCCTTGAAGGCCCATTTGGCCACCTACCCCGATTCTATCCGCGTGCAGGGGGTGGGCTGTATGAAAGCGTGCAAGCAGGGCCCCAATGTTGTGTTTATGCCTGACAAAGCTCGCTACAGTGGTGTCTCCTCGCAAGGGATCCCGGCTCTACTGGAGCGCCATTTTCCTTCCCCTTCTGAATCCAGTGCTAAACCCACCGCTTCTACCCAGTCTGCTCAGGCCGTTGCTCCCTAATGCTCCCCAACCTGGACAGCTGAAACTCAGCGCCTAAAATGTGGCTGGTGTTGCCCCAGGAGTTTCATGCAGGGATTAACCGGGAAAACGATATTGGTGACCGGGGCCAGTTCCGGCATTGGTCAGGCGATAGCCCTCCGCTTTGCCCAGGAGGGGTGCAATGTTGCCATCAACTACCGCAAAAGCCTCCAGGAAGCAGAGGACACCCAAACCGCCATTATGGAAAAGGTGTGTGGGGATGTGGAAGCCTGCCATGTGCAGTCGCTGCTGATTCAGGGGGATGTCTCTCAAGAAGCCGATGTTGTCCATTTGGTTCAGCAGGTGATTCAACGCTGGGGGCGCCTAGATATCCTCGTCAACAATGCCGGGATCCAAACCGAACGACCCGCCCATGAAATCAGCCTGGAGGAGTACGATCGCATCCTCAATGTGAACTTGCGCGGTTCCTTTCTTTGTGCCCGAGAAGCCCTTAAACATTTCCTTGAGCGGGGATCCGGCGTGATCATTAATGTGTCCAGTGTGCATGAGATCATTCCCCGCCCCTTTTATCTCACCTATTCCCTCAGCAAAGGCGGCATGGGCAACCTCACCCGCAGCTTGGCCCTGGAGTACGCCGGTCGAGGGATCCGCGTCAATGGCATTGCCCCTGGTGCCACCCTCACCCCGATCAACGATGCCTGGGTCCAGGATCCGCAGCAAAAAGCAGTGGTAGAGAGTCACATTCCCATGGGCCGGGCCGGTACGGCCGCAGAGATGGCAGCTGCTGCCGCTTTCTTGGCCTCCGATGAAGCTGCCTACATCACCGGGCAAACCCTTTACATCGATGGCGGCCTCACCCTGTACGCCGATTTTCGGGAGGCTTGGTCTGCCTAACCCGTTGATTCTTGTGGGTTTATTGGGTTTGGTTTACTGGGTTTACCCTGCTGTTGGATCCCCGTCGGATCTGCACCTGCCGTCAAGATGAGGAACACTCACCGTGAATGCTGAATGGCAACGCCTTGCCGACCATCAGGCTCGTAAAGCCCACTGGCTGCGCTGGGGCCCCTACCTGAGCGAACGGCAATGGGGCACAGTGCGGGAAGACTACAGCGAGACTGGCGATGCTTGGGGCTATTTTCCCCATGACCATGCCCGCTTTCGCGCCTACCGCTGGGGAGAAGATGGCATTGCCGGCATTTCGGACAATCACCAACGGCTGTGCTTTGCCCTCGCCTTTTGGAACGAACGGGATCCCTTTCTGAAGGAGCGCCTGTTTGGACTCACCGGCCCCCAGGGCAACCACGGCGAGGATGTCAAGGACTACTACTTTTACCTCGACAACAGCCCCAGCCATGCCTACATGCGCTATCTCTACAAGTACCCGCAACAGGCTTTTCCCTATCAAACTTTAGTGGAGCAAAATGGGCGGCGCGGCTATCACGACCCCGAGTTTGAGCTGATCGATACAGGTATTTTTCAGGACAATGCCTACTTCGACCTATTCGTCACCTACGCCAAAGCCAGCCCTGAGGATCTGCTCATTCGCATCGAAGTCACCAATCGCAGCTCCACCCCCGCTCCGCTGCACGTACTGCCCACCCTTTGGTTTCGCAACATTTGGTCTTGGGATGAAGGCCGGATCCGACCGCAACTGCGCCAAGTTCCCAGTGGCGATGCCTTCGCCCTGATCGAGGCAGAAGATCACCGTGCCGAACCGGATCCCTTTTTCCCTAGCCTCGGCAAACGCTGGCTGTACGCGCAAATCTCAAGCGGATACCAAAATCTTTTGTTTACAGAAAACGAAACCAACTACGCGGCTGTATACAACCATGCCAACCCAACGCCCTACGTCAAAGATGCCTTCCATCGCTATGTCATTCAGCAAGAGCAAGCGGCAGTGAACCCAGAGCGAGTCGGCAGCAAAGCGGCAGCCTATTATCAACTGCTGGTGCAACCGCAAGACTGCCAAGTGATTCAGCTGCGTCTGGCGGATCGGCCCGATATCCGGGATCCCTTTGGAGCAGAGTTTGAGCAGGTGTTTCTGGCTCGCCAACAGGAAACCGATGCCTTTTATCAAACCTTTGTGCCCAAAGGCTGTGGTGGCGACCGTCAGCAGATTCAACGGCAAGCCTTTGCCGGGTTGCTCTGGACCAAGCAGTACTACCACTTTGTGATCGAAGATTGGCTGCGCGGGGATCCCGCCCATCCCCGCCCCCACCGTGACAAAGCCCGCAACACCGAGTGGCAGCACCTCTTCAACGACGACATCCTCTCCATGCCCGACAAATGGGAATTCCCTTGGTATGCTGCCTGGGATCTGGCCTTTCATGTGTTGCCCCTAGCCATGGTGGATCCCAGCTTTGCCAAACGCCAGATGGATCGCCTCACCCGCGAGTGGTACATGCACCCGAATGGGCAAATACCCGCCTATGAGTGGCACTTCAGCGATGTCAATCCACCCGTTCATGCCTGGGGAACCTGGCGCGTTTATCAAATTGAGCAGGAATTTTATGGTCATCGGGATCCCGATTTTTTGGAACGGGTGTTTCAGAAGCTGCTCCTCAACTTTACTTGGTGGGTAAACCGCAAAGACAACAATGGCAATAACGTCTTTCAGGGGGGCTTTCTGGGGCTGGATAATATCGGGATTTTTGACCGCAGCTCCGAGTTGCCCACCGGCGGCTATTTAGAACAATCAGATGGCACCAGTTGGATGGGCATGTATTGCTTGAATATGTTCACCATCGCTTTGGAATTGGCCAAAACTAATCCCACCTACGAAGATATTGCCAGTAAATTTTTTGAGCACTTCCTTTACATTGTCGACGCCATGAACCACATGGGGGATAGTGTCAACCTTTGGGATGAAAGGGATCAGTTTTTCTACGATGTGCTACATACCCCTGAAAATGAGCGCCATCACCTAAAAGTTCGTTCGATGGTGGGCCTCATCCCCATTTTCGCGGTCGCCGTCTTGGAGCCGGAGGTTTTTGATCAATTTCCAGGGTTCAAACGGCGCTTCGACTGGTTTATGGCCAACCGTCCCAAACTGCGGCAATGTATTCACACGCTGGTACAAACCTCACAACAGGGGTCGGGCAAAACTTTGCTGGCTATTGTCAATCCCGATAAGCTGCGGCTGATCCTACAGAAAATGCTCGACGAATCCGAGTTTCTCAGCCCCTATGGCATTCGTTCCCTCTCCCGCTATCATGCCGAGCACCCTTACACCTTCTATGTGGGATCCCAACAGCACCGGGTCGACTATACTCCCGCCGAGTCCGACAACGGCATGTTTGGGGGCAATTCCAATTGGCGCGGCCCGGTTTGGTTCCCGATGAATTATCTGATTATCGAATCCCTGCGGCAATTCCACCGCTACTTGGGAGAAGACTACCAGGTGGAGTGCCCAACCGGATCCGGTCAGTGGATGAACCTCGATCAAGTGGCGGATGAGATCTCGCGCCGTTTAATCCGCATCTTTGAACGGGATCCGCAAACGGATCGGCGGCCTGTCCACGGCGAATATGCCCTCTTTCAAACGGATCCCCATTGGCGGGATTTGATCCTGTTCTATGAGTATTTTCATGGGGATCGCGGCTGTGGTTTGGGGGCTAACCACCAAACGGGCTGGACAGGCTTGGTGGCAGCGTTGATTCAACAGGTGGGGGGAAGTCACTCCTAAACCCGCCTGAGTCCGTCTTTCATTGACTTCCATTGATGTTATACCGCTAAGCAGACAGGGTGAACCTGAAGGACGAGTAGCTATGGGCTGGTACAGGGAATCCCTCCTATGTGATGCTACAAACAGGGCTCCACAGGCCAACTTGTTCTAGCCACTCAGGGGAGGAAACAGACATTGCGGGTGGGGATCATAGGCACGGGCTACGCGGCGCGCTCACGGGCTGAAGCGGTGCGAAAGGATGGGCAAGCGCAAATTGTGGCCATTGCCGGTCGAAATCCTGATCGGACCAGTCCCTTTGCCGCAGAGTTTGGGGCCACCGCCTGTCCCGATTGGTCAACCCTGCTGCACGATCATCAGCTGGACTTGGTGTTTGTTAGCACCATCAATCGCGATCATGCCGCCATTGCCCGCGCTGCCTTGGGGTTAGGGATTCACACCGTTGTGGAATATCCTCTTGCCCTTGATGCTGCCGAAGCCCGTTCCTTAGTCAAATTGGCAGCGGAGCGAAAGGTGCTCTTGCACGTCGAGCACATCGAACTGATCAGCGGTGTGCATTTGTTGTTGAAACGGGAACTGGAAGGATTGGGCAAGCTTTTCGCCGTTCGCTACATTACCCTCACCGCCACCCACCCCGCCCCCGAGCGCTGGACCTATCAACCGGAGTTGTTTGGTTTCCCGCTCATGGGGGCTGTTTCCCGCATTCACCGCTTGGTGGATTTGCTGGGACCTGTAGAACGGGTAAGCTGCCAACTGCGCTACGATGGCCCGGATTTGCCCCACCGCTATAGCAGCTGCTACTGCACCGCTCAACTCAGTTTTGCCGATGGCTTGGTGGCGGTGCTGGCCTATGGCAAAGGGGACTCCTTGTGGTGTTCACAGCGGCTGCTGGAACTGCACGGGCAACGGGGGGGCCTGCTGATCAACGGGGAGGAGGCCATGTTGTTGCGCCCCGGTAGTGCTCACCCGCTGGAGACGGGATCCCGTCATGGGCTGTTCGAGCAGGATACCCATATGGTGTTAGAGCACCTGCGCCACGGTAGTCCCCTTTACGTCAACACCGAGAACATGCTGCATGCCCTAGCCGTTGCCGAGGCCGCTGAGCGGTCTGCCCAAACCCAACAGGTGATTCGCCTCCAAGACCAGAGCTAAGCTCGATCAAC
Source organism: Thermostichus vulcanus str. 'Rupite' (assembly GCF_022848905.1). Classification (NCBI taxonomy): domain Bacteria; kingdom Bacillati; phylum Cyanobacteriota; class Cyanophyceae; order Thermostichales; family Thermostichaceae; genus Thermostichus; species Thermostichus vulcanus. The sequence goes on along the minus strand of NZ_JAFIRA010000011.1, from coordinate 7,557 downwards.
AGCCCTTGGCTGGTCCGAGCTGATACGAATGCTCTCCCATCCTCTCAAAAGGTACTGGTGATGCGGCGCATTGCCTCTTCCACATTGGCGCGGCTATTAAAAGCCGACAGACGGAAATACCCTTCCCCAGCACTACCAAAGCCGGAGCCGGGCGTACCCACCACATGACAGCGGTGCAACAGCTTATCAAAGAAATCCCAACTGCTCAGGCCGGCAGGTGCTTTCACCCAAACATAAGGGGCATTGACGCCGCCATAAACCTGGATCCCAGCCGCCATCAGTTGCTCCCGGATAATACGGGCATTCTCCAGGTAAAACCGGATCAAGCCCTTGACTTGTGCTTGTCCGGCTTCTGTGTAAACTGCTTCCGCCCCCCGCTGCACAATGTAGGACACCCCATTAAACTTGGTGGATTGGCGACGGTACCACAGACTCCACAGATCCACTCGGGATCCATCACCAGCCTGTCCTTTCAGGGACTTGGGCACCACGGTAAAGGCACAGCGAGTGCCGGTAAAGCCCGCCGTTTTGGAAAAGGAGCGAAATTCAATCGCGCATTCCCGCGCCCCTTCCACCTCATAGATGGAATGCGGGATCCCAGGTTCGCTAATGTAGGCCTCGTAAGCGGCATCGAACAGGATTAGGGATCCGTGGGCACGGGCGTAGTTAACCCACTCCTGCAAGTGCTCACAGGTGGCTACTGCCCCCGTTGGATTGTTGGGGAAACACAGGTAGATCACATCCACCTTTTGGGTGGGAATACTGGCGGTGAACTGGTTCTCGGCGGTAATGGGCAAGTAGATCAGGCCCGCATATTCCCCCCGGTCATTGGCTGGCCCCGTATGTCCAGCCATCACGTTGGTATCCACATAAACGGGGTAAACCGGATCCGTAACAGCAATGGTGTTCTCATGGCCAAGGATGTCGAGGATGTTGCCACAGTCGCACTTCGAGCCATCGGAAACAAAAATCTCCGACGCATCGATATCACAGCCCCGCGCCTGAAAATCATGCTGAGCAATTGCTTGGCGCAACCACTCATACCCCTGTTCTGGCCCATAGCCCCGAAAAGTAGCCGGATCCCCCATCTCTTCCACCGCCCGGATCATGGCCGTCCGGCAGGCTTCCGGCAGAGGCTCAGTCACATCGCCAATGCCCATTTTGATAATGGGAGCGTCAGGATGGGCTTCGGCAAAGGCTCGCACCCGTCGGGCAATTTCCGGGAAAAGGTAGCCGGCCTTCAGTTTCAGGTAGTGGTCGTTAATCCTGGCCATAGGGGTTGAGCAAAGAAAATGTCTATCGGCCCTACAGTGTAGCTGACCCTGGCTCCAGAGACGGAAGATCCCAATCAGCAGTTGGTCAACACAGTTGGCACACTTAAGTTTAAAGTAGAGTCCATTTTTACTTTTTAAATTCACTCCCCCTTAATCAACTCCATCAAGGGGATGCCCGCTCCAGTATGACCGGTATAAATTCAAACAAGAAAAAGCCTACAGATTAACCGAGAATTAACCTTTTGGCGTGGGTTTCCTTAATCATGCAGTGTCAATATAAATCCTGCAATTCTGCTTAATACACAGATCTTTCTCTCCCTATCTATTAGGGCTTATGACTTCTCGCCTTAACTAACTGTTGGAACTGAGTACGAGCTTGGTGGCTGGCGAGATTTAAGGGTCAGGCAGTTTGAGTCATCATGTTCCGGAGGTGTGCTGTGAGTTACAGAGTCAAAGCTCCTCAAAGGTTGATCTTGATTTCTATCCTGAGCTCTGCCTTGGGGTTCATAGTGGGTTGTGGCGGCGGCTCCCCTTCAACTCTTTCTCTCTCTACACCTTTAGTAACACAACCTCCCCAATCCCCTACAGTGTCTGCGCCTAGCGCTGCCCCGACAACTCAGCCTACCCCCAACCAACCAACTATTGAGCCTGCTCCAACTGTGAGCACCAATACAGCCACTATCTTAGTTAATGGGGAGTCTATAATTTTTAATCTCAGAGACTTTATGGTTGCTTTGGCTCGAATCATAAGTCCAAATGCAACAGCGATGGAAATTCAAGAAATCATTTTTAATATTTTTGGAATTAGGATTTCTGAAGAAGAAATTCTAGCTGCCCAAGCAGTCAACATAGCACTTTACGATTTTAACGGTGACGGACTGATTGGCAACATCGAGGATTTTGGGGTTGTTTTAGGTGCATTGTTTGGCTTAGAAACTGCTGAGAGTATAGAGCAAGTTTGTCTGGGACTTCTACAGGTATCCTGCAAAATAAGCCCCAACATTGAGTTGCCTCAAATGGCTTCTCCAGCTCCCTTCTTTCCAGGATTTACCCCGACTCCATTTCCAAGCTCCCCCACTGCCCCTGGAGGAGGTGGAGGTACAGAATCTAGTCCAGCTCCCACCCCTACCCCATCACCCACTGGAGATGGGCAGCCTAGTGGATTGCCTCCAGCAAATGGTTTGGTAGTGAGAATTACCGATCAAGATCAAATAGATGGACAACCTCGAACTACAGGTGACTCTATCTCACTTCAGGCAACAGCAGTAGACGAACAGGGGAATGATTGGTCTAGGTTAATTGAGTGGCTGGATCATCAAGGCCGACCCATGGGATCCGGCCCCAGCTTCACTTACAATGCTGGCTCGCAGGCTCTCATGGAAACCATTACAGCTCGGGTGAGAACTGCAGGAAGAGCCAGCTTTGATCGAGTCAGCTTTACTGTTAGTCCCCCCGATGTTAAAGTTGCTCCACATATTAAGGTGTTGCCAGATCGAGGAACCCAGATTATACAGTCAACTTTTGATCCAGATCTTATCGAAGAACAAACAGTTAATGAGTTTACGCTGATTCTGAGAGACAATCAAGAGCTCCCTACATTGAAAACGGGAGATTTCATTGTTGGAGCAAATATGCAAGTTCCACCTATGAGGATAAAGGAGTTGCGACGAGGGGAAGGAGTCTTGGAGTTGGTTACTGAACTCGTATGGATAAGTGAACTTATCTTTGAGGGAGGGGGAGAATTCTCAGGCTCATTCGACCTCAGCATTACTAATTTGCCTGAGGAAAGAGTACTCTCTCGAGATGGCTTACTTAGGACTTATTCAGCTCAAGACAACTTTGTCTTTACAGGACTCAGCAGCCAAATCGATCTTCGCGAAAAATATATTCAAAACATTCCTCAGGATGCATTTGTTATTCCATTGATCTATATACCTTCGGCTAGAGTTGAACACAGCCTGTTAAAAGGCAGGGAATTAAATATTCTAGCGAGAAAATTCAAGACAAGTGGCATTAGGGGTCAGTTGGAGCTCCTAGGTCAAGGTTATTTAAAACTTAATTTTGAGCCAAATTTTCAAGGAGAGATCAGATTTGGAAGGGAGATCACTGACAATTTAGGGATCAGCTATTTCAACCTCTTGATGGAGTTAGAACAGTCGTCAGTAGCTGGCTTTGCTTTAGATGGACAAGCAAAAATTGATTTGGCTCTTGAGCAGGATCTAACTGAGAGGGCTCTGGGTTTACTGAATAGAATTCCAAAGCCTCGGATACTATTTGCTATTGGACCAATTCCTGCTTGGGTGGAACCAGAATTTAAGGTTAAGCTCGGGATAGAACCTTCCCTATCTGCCATTGTGAGAGGAGGCAACATAGGATTTGATCAAAATTTCAATGCTACCTTACACCTTGGCTATGATGGATCAGATTGGTTTGCGCGTCAGGAAGCGGGTTTTGAAGTAGTGCCATTTCTGCGGGGAAATACATTCCTTGATGGCTCCCTCAAGCTTCAAATTAAGCCTGAAGTTCAATTCAAAATATATTCAGGTGGTGGGCCGAAGGTTGCTGTTGTTCCATCAGCTACAGGTAGTATCGGTTCCCAGCCCAGAAACTACAATACAGATATCCAGCTGCCCCTTCCTTCATCATATCGACGTTCGGACAAGGTTCCTCTCTTGGCCACAACGCAACCGTTACCGACGGCGCAACTTGCTCCCGGTTTATCTCTTGACGTCACAGCTTTCTCCACTGAAGATATCCGATTCCTCCCCCCAGGATTTTTGAAGGGTGACTTTGGTCGATTCAGCTTTGATCTACTAAGTCCTCTAGGTTCTCTAGGTATAGATATTCCTTCCCTTAGTGTTGATTTGCCTTATTCGCCGCAGCAATTTGATTCCCTGTCTTTTTGGATTGGCTGGGAAGATTCTGAGCTAGGATACATCGCAGAAAGTAAAGAAGGAGAAGTTCTATGGTTAGGCAGTTGCTTTTTTGACGAGGAGGATGAAGGAGTAAGATCAATCAAAGCTGTAGTGTTTAGTGCTGGCGATTTCGAAGGCAGAAAGAAAATTGCAGAGAGTTCGCCGATTAACATTGTCATCGACCCTCCTGATACTAGATGCCCAGATTTTGATCCAGAAATTAAATTAGTTGAGTTTCCTGAAGTCATTGAAGATGGTACTCCATATCCACTTTTAGTTCATGCTGGATTGAGAGATCAGGAAGGAAACATCACTACAGGTCAGTCTCTTGAGGTGGAAATCCAAGTTCTCAGCAATAATGGTTCTGTGAGTGAAAGCATGGGTTCTACGGATTCTGATGGGATATTCACAACAACAGCGGTCTTAGATCAGAATCTTGGTAATCTACAGCTTGGCATTATAGTTCGCTATAGAACCACTTTCAACGGCGAGGAAATTGTTCTAGAAGATCGTGGAACCATTTCCGCAAAAGATATTTGTGATATCGAGCCCAACTGTAATCCTCCTGCTGGAGGAGGTCTACCAATTGTAGTCGGCTTCGGCAGTGGGGGAAATCCACCCGGCAGCGGTGGCGGACTTCCGGGTGGAGGTGGGGGGCCGACTCCAACCCCAACCCCGACTCCAACTCCTCTTCCAGAGTGCGAAGACTGTAGCGACGGCTTTACAATCGGGGATCCACACTTCAAGACTTTAGATGGGCTCTACTACGCCTTCCATGGGCAAGGTGAGTTTTGGCTCGTCAAGTCTGATGATGACGAGATCCAGATACAGACTCGGCAAATACCTGTGAGGACGGGGGCAAACGTCACTTTGAATGCTGCAGTTGCTATCAAGATGGGATCCCAGCGGCTTGGATTCTACGGGCCACAAGTGCGGGTGGATGGAGCCCCTATTTCGATTAATGTTGGTAATCGGTTCGTGTTCCAAAACGGAGGTGTTCTGCTGCGGGAGTCAAGCTCTCGGTATCGGCTAGTATGGCCGAATGGCGAGTTTGTTCGAGTCAACATTTTTAACGAACCCTCTTTTGCTCTACAGTCTGTGGATCTTGAGGTGTTTATTTCCTCTACACGCTTAGGTCGAGTATCGGGTCTATTGGGCAATTTCGATCGCAATCGTGCCAATGATATCACTACAAGATCTGGACAAACTTTGCTACCTCCAGTTGCACTTGACGACCTGTATAATGTGTTCGGTGAAAGTTGGCGAATTACACAGTCGGAATCACTGTTTGACTATGAGCCTGGGCAAGATACTAGCTCTTTTGTAGGTATGCCAACAGAGTTTGTAACTTCTGAGAGTTTGGATCCTGATGAGAGAGATGCGGCTGAAGCTGTCTGCCGGTCTAGAGGCATTACGGATCCAGCTCTGCTAGAAGCCTGTACCGTAGACGTTGCCATAGCGGGTGAAGCTTTTGCCAGTGTCTTCACAGATGCAAATCCGCCAATTGAGTCACTCCCCATAGCAGAACCTCCGACAATTATCTTATCAGTACCGGCAAGTGTCACATTAGGAGATCCAATTACCCTAGGACTATCAGTAAGTACCCCATCGGGGTTAGAGTCAATTCGTTTGGTCATCAATGGTCCGGGAATATCATTTGATGAGACTTTATCCACCGCCTTCACGGGTTGTTCAGTTGGATCTTTAACTTGTGAGTTTACTTATCCATTCCCATCAAGCCTTACGGCAGGAACCTACAGTTACAGAGTGACTGTTACAGATCAAACCAATCGGAGTGCAGAAGCAGCAGGATCAGTCACAGTCAATGCTGGTGGCGAGCAGCCTCTAGTTTTGGATCCAGGATTAGAAGCAATAATTCGAGAGGCTATTGCTAAGCCATCTGGATCCCTCCTTGCATCCGATCTTATCAATTTACGAGAGCTAAACGCTAAGAATCGAGGGATCCAAACTCTAGCTGGGCTACCTCCTCTACCCAGTCTTGAATCCTTAGACATCTCCGATAACAGGTTACAAAATCTAATTGGCCTTCCTTCAGCTTTACCAGAATTGCGTGCTCTCTCCCTTGGTGGAAATCAGCTGAACGACCTAACAGGTTTGCCCTTGGAACTGCCAAAACTAGAATTCTTGGGAGTAGGTGAAGGTAGCTTGAGACGTCTGAATGGATTGCCGAGTACACTACCAAGCTTGAAAGTACTTTCTATAAATGGAACAGGGTTAATCAGTTTAGAAGGCTTGCCAAGCAGCTTGCCTGCTCTAGAGTTATTGAGCATTTGGCCTAACGAGCTGCGTTCGTTAGAGGGTTTACCTACCAACCTGCCAAGTATTAACAATATCAACATCAGTAGCAACTTCTTAACTGATATTGAGCGGATTGTGGATCTTTATGGAAATGGGCTAAGTTCTGGTGACAATCTAAACATCAGCTTCAATTGCTTAGCCCAGTCTTACCTTGTTGGTCTTCCCTCTAGGCTCCCAGGAGTGAACATTGAATTTAGCCCTCAAAAGAATGATTCTGAATGTCCACCGTTCTAAATGTCCACCACCACCACTTACTGACGGAATGGATCCTGGCCTGAGTGCAGCTATCCGTACATCGATTGGCAAACCCGCTGGTGAGATTACAGAATCTGACTTGGCATCCATAACTGAACTCGATGCCTCTTATCGTCAGATCAGTACTCTTGAAGGTATGCCGACCATGCCTAACCTACGAATCTTAGATCTGGAGGGCAATAAGTTAACTAGCATTGAGGGATTACCTAACCTACCGGAATTACAGAGGCTTTTCCTGGCTTACAATGAGCTCACCGATTTACGAGGTTATCCCAATTTGCCCAAACTGCAAGAGTTAGATCTAGGAGCTAACTCTATTAGCACTCTTGCTGGGCTCAACGCCAGTAACGCAACTGACTTTAGAGTAAATCTAAACTGTGCGGTTGGATCCAATGGAATTGATTTGCTTGAGCTTCCTACCAACCTGACAGAGCTGTACCTAGGTTTTAGCGCTTATCGCGCTGGAGACTTATATCGCTCTCTCACCCAGATTCCGAATATGCCAAGCAGCTTGCCCAATTTACGGGTTCTAATATTAAACCACAATTCATTTCCGAACTTAGAAGGACTTTCGGTAGATTTGTCAAGTCTACAGATTTTAGATGTGTCTCGCAACCCACTAACGAGCTTGTCAGGGTTGCCACCAGTAAGTGCCCTGCCAAATTTGAGAGCTGATTTATAAAGAGGGAATTAAGCTGCCAGTCGTTTCACCATTAACCGCAGCAATGAACCGTAAATCATCGCCTCGCTCACCTCTGTATACAACTCGTAGTCCTTACTCAGTCGTCGAAACC
>NZ_JAFIRA010000010.1 GCF_022848905.1 Thermostichus vulcanus str. 'Rupite' | reverse complement strand
TTGAGTGTGGTGGTGACCCGTTTCATGGGGACTATTGTATGTACTATTTCTGTTGCTGAATAAATTCAGCCTGTGCGCTTATATCCCCCGGTTAGAAACCGGGGGCTTTACGCTGCTTTTCGTAAACCCGTTCTGAACCGGTTTTGCGCAAATAAATCACCACCTGCCGCACCGATAGCTCAGGGTGTTTCCGGTAGAGGCGCAGGCGGTAGTCAGCCATTCGAAAGGGGATCCCTGGGTCGGGGTTAGTTTGAAACTCAAGATGCAAGATTTGTTGTTGCAACCCCAGGAGAATTAAAGAATCCACCCGAATCGGCTCCTCCAAGAGCTCGGTTGGCTGCAGTTGCACGGGGACAGAGACCTCCCCCAGCAACCATTGCACAAATTGCTCCGGGAATCGCTCCACCAAATACTTGCAGACGTTGTCATAGGCCATGTCCTGTCAAGGTTACCGTCCGCCAACAGTGATCGAGTCCACTTTAATGTGGGGCTGCCCGACGGTGACGTAGATGCTGCCACTAACCGAACCGCAGAACCCAGCTGCCAAGCTGAGGTCTTTAGAGCACATGGAGATTTTGGTCAGGATGTCTTTGGCTTCCCCGATCAAGGTGGCGCCCTTTAGAGGTTTGGTGAGTTTGCCGTTCTCGATCAAATAGGCTTCTTCCACACCGAAGTTGAACTGCCCGGTCGGCCCGACGCTACCGCCCCCCATGCGTTTGCAGTAGATGCCTTTGTCGATGGAGGCAAACAGATCCTCCAACTCGGCATCCCCAGGAGCAATGTAGGTATTGCGCATGCGGCTAGCCGCAGCAAAGGTATAGTTCTGGCGGCGACCACTGCCAGTACGGGGATGACCCGTGCGCATCGCTCCAGCCCGATCCGAGAGGAAATTTTTCAAAATACCCTTCTCAATTAACAGCGTCCGTTGCACCGGCATCCCTTCGTCATCCACATCCAAGCTGCCAAAGGCACCCCCGGACATGCCCTCATCCCAGGCGGTTAGGTTCTTGTGGGCGATCTTCTGGCCTTTTTTGTCGGCAAAGGGGGTGGTTTTGCGTTCAATCTGGGTGGTTTCCAGCAAATGACCACAGGCTTCGTGGAAGATCACCCCACCGAAAGCATTGGCCATCACAATCGGATAAGTACCGGATTCCACATAGTCGGCATAGAGCATCTGCCCGGCTGCTTCCGCCAGTTCTTCGCTGTCAGCTTGGGCATTCCAGAGGCGCAAAAAAGCGGGATCCCCGGTGCTACCGGATCGCTTGCTGATGGAAGAACGATGGGATCCATCGGCACAGAGCAAGGTGGATCCCACCGATTGGGTGAGGCGGATATCGCGGACAAAGGTGCCATCGCTACAAGCCACCATGATCTCCTGCCAATCGCGGAAGTAAGTGGAGCGGCGAGACTGGACATGTTGGGCTTGGCGGCGTAGATGCTCGTTGGCCCCGAGCAAAATCTCTCCCATTTCGGCAATGGAGCTACACTCTGGCAACCAGCCATCTTTTTGGCGGTAGTCTGCGTAGTCCTGTAGCATCTGCAAGTTAACGGCAGAGACCAGCGCTGTGGGACTGGGGGGAGTCAGGCCCATCAGCAATAAGCCTTTCTCCAGAGCTGCTTTTAACCCGGTAAAGGACAGATCGTTGGTGCTGACGTAGCAATCCGCTTGGCCCCGAAACACCCGTACCCCTGCTCCGGTGGAAAGTCGTGGGGTAATGCTGGTGATGGCATCGTCTTCGGCCAAACAACTGATGTAATTGCCCCGCTCCAGGAAAATCTCCACCAAATCCGCTCCGGCGGCTCGCCCCCAACCCAACAGGGTCGAGAGGGGATCCCGCCAATCCTGGTCAAAGCGCTGCGGGGTATGGCGGTAATTCAGAGAGGGCAGTTCTTTGGACAATAACAGCATAGTGGGCCTGAAGTGAGGAGAAAGGCACAAGCATTGGGCCAGTCGCGTCGTCCGCGTAAGCGTTGTGTAGACCGTAGGTCGTTCCAGGGCACCCTGACAGAAAGAGGCAACCGGGATCCCTTGCTCTCATCAGTTTAACAAGATGTAAAGGATCCCCGGTTGGAATGGCTAAAGGGGTGTTCTGACCGCACTTCAGAGGGGATCCGCTTAGCCACAAAAACAAATCGGGATCCTCAGATCACGCTGCAGGGAAGCCAGTATGATATTGCAGATCCACCACCCGACCAAGGAACGCATGGGATCCCCATTTCAGAAGGTTGAAGGCGCTGTCACTGCCCCACAGGGGTTTCGAGCTGCTGGTGTGGCTGCCGGATTAAAGCCCTCAGGAGCGCCGGATCTGGCCTTGATGGTTTCCGAGTGTGATGCAGTTGGAGCAGGAGTTTTTACCACCAACCAGGTCAAGGCCGCCTGTGTCATTTACGGACAAGGGATCCTCGCCCAACAGCAGCCGGTACGGGCCATTCTCTGCAATGCCGGACAAGCCAATGCCTGCACCGGAGAAGAAGGAGAACGCAACAACGCCCAACTGGCCAACTGGGTCGGGGAACAGTTGGGGATCCCGGCTGCACAGGTGCTCACCGCTTCCACTGGGGTAATTGGGCGGCAACTGGATATGCCGAAAATCCAAGCGGCACTCCCCCAACTGGTGCAAAGCCTCTCGACGGAGGGTGGAGAACAGGCTGCCCGCGCCATCATCACCACCGATTTGGTCACCAAAAGCATTGCCCTAGAGACTGAGATCCTGGGACATCCCGTCCGGGTGGGCGGAATCAGCAAGGGATCCGGCATGATCCATCCCAACCTGGCAACCATGCTGGCTTTTCTCACCTGTGATGCTGCTGTGGAGCCGCACTTGTGGCAGCAGATCCTCCACAAGGCCGCTGACCTGAGCTTTAACCAAATCACCGTGGATGGGGATACCAGCACCAACGATATGCTTCTGGCCCTAGCCAACGGCAAAAGCGGGATCCCCACCATTCAACCGGATACGGAAGCTGCCCAAATTTTGGCGGAAATGGTGAACACCGCTTGTATTCATCTGGCCAAGGCCATTGCCCGCGATGGAGAAGGGGCAACCAAATTGCTGGAAATTCAGGTGCGGGGGGCGGTAGAGGATGCGGATGCTCGGCACATCGCCCGCGTGATCGCCAGTTCCCCGTTGGTGAAATCGGCTGCGTTTGGCAATGACCCCAACTGGGGCCGGGTTGCTGCGGCTGCCGGTCGGGCCGGGATCCCCTTTGATAGTCGTCGGTTGGACATTCGCCTGGGGGATTTCCTGCTCATGCAGGCGGGAATGCCCTTGGCTTTTGATCGCCAAGCCGCCTCAGAGTATCTGAAAGGGGATCCCGTCACCTTCACTGTCGATCTGCACCAGGGATCCGGCCAGGGCACTGCTTGGGGCTGCGATCTCAGCTACGACTACGTGCGCATCAACGCCGAATACACCACCTAAACTTCGGCAGTTCCTCCTGACGCTGAATGGGCCAACTCACTGTAGGATTGAGGCAAACTCAATACAAAACCTCTAGGGTTCCGGTTCTTGTTCCCGAACGTCTGGTCCAAGAGAGGGATCCGGCGGCTCATGGGTAGCCTCCGGGCACACGGAGGGATAAAAGCCCGGGAGAGCTAGCATCACAAAGCGGCCTTCCGGGTTTGTTGTTTGGCAAAAGGGATCCGATCGATTATGACCAGCGAATCAAACGCGAATAATGGCTTTTCCAGCGAGGCCGAAGCCGCTCTGGCCAAAGAGGCAGGACTTTCTCTATCCGGGTGGCAACAGGAAGTCAGCCGGGGCTTAGAGTTTGGGCTAGAAGCCGCAGCCAGCATCGGCGACCGCTCCATTCCCACCTTCTCCCGCGGAGAATTGCCCCACTACGCGGGCATCAACACCTTCCTCAAGGCCCCTTACCTGGAAGATGTGCGCAAAGTCGGCGAATACGATGTGGCTGTGGTGGGGGTTCCCCACGATTCCGGCACCACCTATCGACCGGGCACCCGTTTTGGCCCCCAAGGGATCCGCCGCATTTCTGCCCTCTACACTCCCTATAACTTCGAGTTTGGCGTGGATTTGCGGGAGCAGATCACCCTTTGTGATGTCGGCGATATTTTTACGATCCCGGCCAACAACGAAAAATCCTTCGACCAAATCTCCAAAGGGATAGCCCATATTTTCGGCTCCGGCGCCTTCCCGATCATCCTCGGCGGCGATCACTCGATTGGCTTCCCGACGGTACGAGGGATCTGTCGGCATTTGGGGGATAAAAAAGTCGGCATCATCCACTTTGACCGCCATGTGGATACCCAGGAGACCGATCTGGATGAGCGCATGCACACCTGCCCTTGGTTTCACGCCACCAACATCCGCAATGCCCCCGCCCACAACTTGGTGCAACTGGGGATCGGCGGCTGGCAAGTGCCCCGGCAGGGGGTGAAGGTGTGCCGCGAGCGAGCCACCCATATCCTCACCGTGACGGATATCACCGAGATGGGCTTGGATGCGGCGGCCGATTTTGCCCTCGAAAAAGCCCTGGATGGCACCGATTGTGTCTACATCAGCTTCGATATTGACTGTATTGATGCGGGCTTTGTACCCGGGACGGGTTGGCCGGAACCGGGGGGGCTATTGCCCCGAGAAGCTCTGTACCTGCTCAAGCGCATTGTGCGGGAGGCACCTGTGTGTGGTCTGGAAGTGGTGGAAGTGTCCCCCCCCTACGATATCAGCGATATCACGGCCCTGATGGCCACCCGAGTTATTTGCGATACACTGGCCCATTTGGTGGTCTCTGGACAACTGCCCCGTCGGGAAAAACCCGCCTATATTCACCCCGAAGCAGAACCGGAGATGGCAGGAGACTGGAGGTGAAGGGTGCATGAAACGGATATGACGCGGGCCTTGATCCAAACCCTACAGGACTGGTGGCAAAGCCAACCAGAACGACCTCGGATCACCCATGTCCACTTGATCGTTGGGCGGTTCACCTGTGTGGAGCCGGTCAGCCTGGAGTTGGCCTATGCGGTCCAGACTCAGGCAACTTTCCTCGAGGGATCCCAACTGGTCATCCGAGAAACCCCGCTGATCGCCTACTGTGATGCCTGCCAAAAAGACTACGAACCGGAAATCGGACAACGGTATGCCTGTCCCACCTGTGGATCCCCGATGGAGGAGATCCGCTCAGGCCGGGAACTCAAAATTGACCGGATTGAGTGCCTATCAGATGTTAGGGAGAGTGCGGTCTAGGCCAAGCGAAAACTAAACCCCAGCAGGGCAGCAACCCCAATGCTCAGGATCAACAGCAAGCCAGCGGGTATAAAACTTTGGGTTTTGCGGTAGCGAATGCCAAACACAATCGCCAGCAGAACTGCCGTTGCCAAGCCCAGCCCCAGGCCCCAGCGGGGATCCGACCTCAGCAGCCAGTAGCTCACCCCACTCAGCAGGGATCCCACCAAGCCCCCCATCAGCGACTTAGGACTTTTGGCCTTGGCATAGCCGATGACTCCGCCCACCAAAAGCAGAACCCCGTAGATCAGCAAGGTGATTTGTGCGGTCACCATGATTGCAGAACTCCGCTCAATTCCGGTCTAGTCCAGGACGATATCACGGATCAACGGCAAACGGATGCTGATGTAACGATTCAGAATAGAAGTGTCTACAAGGCTGAGAGCATGTTGCTTCTGACAGGCGTTCAAGAGCAAATGCACCAGATCATCGTCGCGTTGTGTGAGCCATTCTGGCCTGCCGATTTCGCCGACCAAAGACCAAAACTGGCGTACCATTTCAGGAGTCATGGCATCCATCTTGTAAAGAGTAGGGTCTGGACTGCTCGAAAGTGGTCTAGGCCACAGCTCTGATTCTAGAAAAGAGACACCATGAAAACTGAGAATATTTCAGCTCTGTCACAACTTAGGATAAGACGTCATGCTTGCCCATAAACCTCAGCAAGAGCCTATTATCCTTAGTTCAGAGGGCTTTTTGGGAAGAGATCCAGAGACTTTTAACACTGAATATTAAAAAATAATGATTATCGTCAAAGCCTTGACATCACTCGACATCAACAGCAAAAGGTTTGTAAACCCACTCGCAGATCCCTTCAAGAGAGATGGAGAACCTTTGCGACTTTGGGTGCTAGCGCAGTGTGTACTGCAACAGGTAGGCGCCTTGCTCCCCCGCTTCGTAGGTATTGGCCCGTAGGGTGTAGGTACCTGTACGGGGCAGAAAAGCGATCATCAAGGCATGGGTGCCGCCACCTTGGTCATCATCCCAAGCCATGACTTCCCCGTCGGGATCCAGTAGCTGCAAAAAGGCATCGAAATCCGAGCTGCTCATGGAGGCGATCAGAATTTGTCCGGCCCGTGCGGCAATGGGATATTCCTCCATCCAGCTGCCATCGTCGGGGTGCTGTAGGGATCCCGGCTGCAAACGACCGGAGTGACTTTCTTGCCAATCCAGTTGGGTGAGGGTGTAGGTGAGCTGGTAGTCGCCGGTGGATTCTGGCTCAAAGCTGGTGGCCCGTAGGGTATAGGATCCCCCCTCCAGCAAACGCACTGCCAGCAGGGCATTCACATCCAAGCCGGAGTCATCATCAAAGGCGATCACCTGCCCTTGGCTGTTCACCACTTCCAGGTAGGCATCAAAAGCCTCACTTTCCATGGACGCGATCAAAATTTGCCCCGGCTGCGCCGTAATCGAGATCTCATCCAAAAAGCTGCCATCGTGGGGATGGATCTGATCCCCAGAGCCAAGGGTTCCCGTTACGGTTTGGCTGTCTCTCCACAAGGCAGAACGGGTCAAGGAGGATCCCACCTGAGAGCCACTCTCTCGTACCCAATTCAGCAAACCACAGCTGCTGGCCAACCCCAAGGCCACCACACTCAGGGCCAAACGGGATCCCCAACGGCGGGGAAATACAAAAAGACGATGCAAGCTCGACATCGAAAAGGCTCCCCTATAGATAGTGGAACTGAGGGACTAGGGCCGCAGCTCAGCACGATTCTACTCGGTTGTGGGCCTTGTGACTGTAGCTTATAGAAAGGCTTCAGGGTGAGCAGCGATTGAGATTTGGTCAAAAACGCGAAGTCTCGGATACGGGATGGAGAAGCCCACCCTCTACGCCTTACAGCGTGAAGGTCGGGAATATGTTACAGGGAGGCCCATTCGGTCAAAACCGCCTCCAAAGCCAAACGCCCATGGCAGAGGTGGGTCCCCCCCTGCAAATAGACGGTGTAGGGATCCCGCATCGGTCCATCCGCAGATAGCTCAGCACTGCTGCCGGCGATAAAGGTGCCCGCCGCCATTACCACGGGATCCCCATAACCGGGCATCACCTCGGGAATGGGGGTCAGATAAGCTTCAATAGGAGAACTTTTCTGGATAGCACGGCAAAAGGCTTGCAGTCGCTCTGGGGATCCCAGCTGAATGGCTTGAATGGTATCGGTGCGAGGCGACTGAGGTAACGGAGAAACGGGGTATCCCAAGTCCTGAAACACCTGTGCAGCTAGATGGGCGATCTTGACGGCTTCAGCCACCATCTGCGGGGCCAAAAACAAACCCTGGAACAGCAATCGATTCAAATCCAAGGTCGCCCCCCCCTCAGAACCAATGCCTGGAGCCGTTAACCGACAGGCGGCCCGTTCCACCCATTCTGCTCGCCCAGCCACATACCCTCCTGCTGGAACAATCGTGCCACCCGGGTTCTTGATCAGGGATCCGGCCATTAAATCGGCGCCTACATGGGTGGGTTCTTGGGTTTCCACAAATTCGCCGTAACAGTTATCGACAAAAACCACCACCTCCGGGTTTTGCCTTTTGACAATTTGGATCATCTCGGCGATTTGGGCAATAGAGAAACTGGGTCGCCAATCGTAGCCACAGGAGCGCTGGATATGCACCAAGCGGGTTTGAGGTTTGAGGGCTGTTTTCAGGCTCTGCCAATCGACGGATCCCTCCACCAAGTCCAACTGGCGATACGTGATGCCAAAGTCCCGTAGGGATCCCTGCCCTGAGCCGCGCAAGCCGATCACTTCTTCGAGGGTGTCGTAGGGGGGGCCGGTAATGGCCAGCAGCTCATCCCCCGGACGCAACACCCCAAACAAGGCACAGGCAATGGCATGGGTGCCGGACACCATCTGCAGACGCACCGCCGCCGCCTCACAGCCCATAATCTGGGCAAATACTCGATCCAACACCTGCCGCCCCAAGTCATCGTGCCCATAGCCAGAAACCCCGGCAAAATGATGGGATCCCACCTGCTGGTCTCGAAAAGCCCCCAAGACTCGTGCCAAATTCTGCCGCAAGGTGGCTTCAATCGCCCGGAAGCGCTCCTGCAGGGCTGCTTCTGCCTTGTCCAACTGTTCTAACGGGTTCAATCGGATCCCTCCTCGAAAAAGTAACGACTGGCTCAGCCCACCCAAACAAAGCCAGTTTTTGAAGGTACCATTTTGGCCAACCGAAAGCCGGCCAAAAACAGACTTGCCAGACTTCCCGAAGCCAGGGATAATATCCTCCAAATCAGCCTTTCTCGCAATCGATAAAAACCTTAATTTAAGTCAACATCGCTTTATATTGTTAGCAGAAACGACCTCCGCGTTGAGCAAGAAGACATTGTATAATACTGTCAAGGCCTTGGGAGAGTCGAAAGGGGGATTGGGAGATGAAGATCTAAAAAGATCTAAAGAGCAGCACGTATAAATTAGTTGTATAACTTTCGCGGCTGACACAGTTAATCACTTCAACTAATCACTTAATCACTTCAACAACAATCACTTAAACAAAGATAGTATTTAGATAGCATTTAGCAGAGCCATTCTGTCTATATTTTGATGCTAATTTATATAGTCTTTACGCATGCAGATTCTTTTGAGGCAGAGGCCCGCAGCCCTTCAAAATCTCATAAAAGTTAAGACAGCCTAAAGTTATGCTTAACCTCAGCTAGGGATCCCTGAAAGCGATGTTAATTTAGATTTAACCCAAGAAGTTAGCGTCCCCACGAAGGCCGATCTTCTCATTATACAACCCTACTTTTCACGAGTTGCTGAAGCTGAAATAGCTCGTGAGGGGGAGTTGTCCTTAAAGAACCCGAGGGATCCCTTGACCAGGTTGGGCGCTAGCTCAGGTGTACACCGATATGACTGGGAGAGTCCCCATGACTAAACTTGTGATCCAAGGGAAAAACGTCGATATCACCGACTCCATCCGGAGCTATGTTCAAGAAAAAATCGACCGTGCCGTTAGCCATTTTGCCCAGATCACCAGTGAAGTTGATGTCAACTTATCTGTAGCCCGCAACCCCCGCATCAGTGCCAGCCAATCTGCCGAAGTCACCCTTTACGCCAATGGCACCATCATCCGGGCGGAAGAAAGCAGCGAAAACCTTTACGCCAGCATCGACCGCGTAGCCGACAAGCTGGCCCGCAAGTTGCGCAAGTACAAAGAGCGCAATGGTGTGCATCGCACCCGCCATGCCCCCAAAACCTCTGTGGTGGTGGCCCAACAGCCGGTTTCTGCCCCCGTCAACACCGAGCGGCAACCGGAACTGCCCGCAGAAGTGGTGCGCACCAAATACTTCGCTATGCCTCCCATGACCGTTCAGGAAGCTCTGCATCAGTTGGAGTTGGTGGATCACGATTTCTACGTTTTCCGCAATAGCGAGAATGACGAGATCAACGTCATCTATGTGCGTAACCACGGTGGCTTTGGCCTGATTCGCCCCCACCGTTAACGATGCCCGGCGAACCCGCTTTTCTCCGGTCTAGCGGTGCATTCTACCTGCTGCTGCAACTCACCGATTCTGCCCTACCGATAGGCGCCTATTCCCACTCTTGGGGGCTGGAAACTGCCGTTCAAGCGGGGCACCTGCGGGATCGGGCTGGGGTGCGGCAGTACCTCTTGGGGGTTTTGCAGCTGAGCTTGGCCCCTGGGGAAGGGAAAGCCTGTGGGTTGGCCTATTTGCAGTCACAGAAGGGATCCGCCGCTGAGTTGAGGGACTTGCAGGCACAACTGAACGCCACTCGCTGGGCGACTGAACCCCGACAGGCCAGCTTGGATCTGGGCAAGCGCTTGGCCCAACTGGCAGAACGCACCTGGGGGATCCGACCTCCCACCCATGCAGGAGAAGGGTTGCACCATTGTTTGGTGTTCGGCTGGGTTTGCGCCGCAGCGGGCATTGGCTTGGAGGAGGCCTTGCGGGCCTATCTGTTTTCTGCTCTAGCGGGGTGGGTCTCGGCAGCGGTGCGTTTGGTTCCTTTGGGCCATAGTGACGGGCAAGCCCTGTTGGCCAGCCTATACGAACCGATTGAGCAGGTGTTGCAGCGGGAGATTTTGCCGAACCTAAACCCTGAGTTGGGATCCCAGTTGAGCAGCTTTGCTCCTTTACAGGAGCGAGATTGTCAGGCTCACCAACAGTTGTATTCCCGTTTGTTTCAATCTTGAGGCTCAACCTTGAGGGGAAAGCCCGGGATCCCTCAGGACGAGAGGCATTGGCGTTCGTGAAACATGCCGTTCGCACCTTCTGGACGAATGGGATCCTAACCCCGTCTTCCAGACCTGCTTATGTTGGGATAGGGGATGCCAGACAGGGATCCCACTTCCTCATGGATGGAGATTCAGAGCAATGGCCTTCAGCCGTTGCAGGCGCAGCGCCGTCAAAATATCAGTAGGATCCAGCTTTAAAGTTTGCTCTAGGCCATCCACTAGGTGTTGAGCCGCCTCCTGCCGGGTGTATCCCCTGTACTGGGCACGGCGCAGAGCAAATTCATCCGCATCAAAATGGGCACTTTCGCGGTTCAGGTTTTGCCAGATCTGGCGAACCGAAAGTGCGGTAATGCCTCCCGCCAAAAGAGCCGAAAAAGGATGTTGTAACGAGAGCTCCGCCAGGGTGGTGATGCCGCCAATCAGGGCTAGGGATTGGTAAAACCCCGGCTGTAACCAGTTGCGATTGTCAAACCAGCCCACCTCCCGCAGAAACAGCAGATCCCGTTGCGGTTGAGGGATCCCTTGCCAGCGACGAAAATCAATCGCAACCGTGCCCTGAGGCTGCCAAGGGGCTTTGCGGCGGGAGAGCAACAGCGCATCCCCGCCAAAGTTGGGAACAATGCTGATCAGGGGTCGTAGAGAAGCCGGCAGCAGATCCCGTAATCGTTCGGTTTCTTCTTGTTCAAAGGACTTGAAGTCTGAGCGGCTGGTCATGGCCTCACCTGCCTGGGGAGATTCGATAGAAGATTCAAAAGGGGGATCCCCGAACACAGGAGTTCCAGCCCCCGTGATCTTGGGGCCAAACCTGTGCGAGGTTAGTCTACCGCATCCTCACACCGCCCGTGGAACTCTCTGAAAGGGCCGAGCCAGGTTGCGTAGACTGAGGAGGGAGAGTATGTAACCCCTTGAACCTGCCATAATGACAGTCCTCACCCAGCCGGATCGGATCCCTCCAAAGGACGCTAGCCCCCTCTACACCTATGCCTTTTTGCCGCAGCCGGATCCCGAGCTATTGCAGTTTATCCAGCAAACAGAAGGGATCCAACAGCCGGTACAGGTGGTTTCTCCTGTGGGCAGTCGCATTGCTGCTGCCGTGGAACCGATGCGGGATCCCGAGTCCCTGCAAGCGTCCGATGAAGTGTTGGTGCGCTCCGCCCTACGCCATGATCAGGTGATTTGTCGGCTATTTACCCAAATCCCGCTGTTGCCGCTGCGCTTTGGCACCTGTTTTCTCTCTGCGGAAAAATTGGGATCTCATCTCTTGGCCCGACAAGTGGAGTATGAACAAACCCTTGCTGCCATTGGGGGACGGGCCGAGTATTGCCTCAAGGGTAGGGTTCAACCTCAGCCGCAACCGGATCCACAGCCTTGCCTGAGTGGAACGGCCTATCTTTTGGCCCGCAAACAGGCTTACCTGCAGCAACAACAGGCACAAGCCCGTCAAGAACAGGAGTTGTCAGCACTGCAACAGCTTTGGCCCTCCACCTGGCCGATCCAAAGGGTGGATCCCCAGCCCGAAGAAGCTCTACGGCTTTATTTTTTACTCACACCTACTGAAAAACAGCAGGCCGACTCCATCAGTCAAACTTGGCTGGCTCAGCACCCCGATTGGCAACTGGACTGGAGCACGCCTTTACCGCCCTATCACTTTGTGGGGGCCTTCCCGGCTCCAGACCAGCTTAGGGATCCCTTGCGGTGAATGGACAGACGTTAGACAGAGTTCCAGATACAGTTTTTTTGACGCTACGAACGACGATAAACTGCTAAATAGGTGGGCTTAAGTAAACGTAGTCCTGAATTGCTAGAAGCCTTGCTGCACCATGGTTAGTACGCTGATTATTTGGGGCTGCCCACTAGCAGAAGGCACAGACCATCGGAGACAAAACATGGTTGCGACTCCAAGTTATTCACCCAAGTTGACACCCGTTGAATATTTGACTTGGGAAGAGCAACAATTGTGTCGCCATGAATATATCAGCCATGAATATATCAATGGCGAAGTCTACGCCATGAGCGGAGGAACTCAAAATCATAGCTGGGTTGTTTTAAAGTTTGCAGCTTTATTGGACAATCACTTATCGAATAGCAGTTGTTGGGTCTTTAACTCTGATTGCAAGGTGAATCTTGTGGGAACCCATGATTACACCTATCCCGATGCTAGTGTTAGCTGTGATCCTAGAGATAAAACTACACCACAATATATTACCCATCCTTGTTTAATCGTTGAGGTTTTGTCCGAGGGCGCAAAAGCTGATGACCGTGGCAACAAGTTTTTTCGCTATCGCCAGAACCCCCAATTACAGGATTACGTATTGGTCAGTTCGCATGAAATCGCAATCGATCTCTATCGCAAAGGCCGTGACGGACGGTGGGAGATCCTCAATTACCGAGCTGGGGACGTGGTGGAATTGCAATCGGTCGATCTGAGTTTCCCCATTGAGCAAGTTTATCGCGGGATCGACTTTTCGGAGGTGAATGTACCCCATGAGTGAGATAAACACTATTCCCGTCGTCTCTGTCTTCTGCTCGATTGATGGACGGCACCGTTTATCGTAGTAAGGGTGAGGGTATTCTTCAGGGTCAAACGAGCAACAGGCGAGGGGAGCGATTGTGGTCTATCGGGTTGGGCTACTGGGATTGGGCACCGTCGGTACGGGCGTGGTGCAAATTTTGCAGCGCCCAGGCCATCCCCTCTTACGGGCAGTGGATATCGGTGCGGTAGGGGTGCGCTCACTGGATAAACCTCGGGAAGTGCAAATTCCCCCTGAGCGTTTGACCACCGATCTGGAACGGATTGTGTCGGATCCCGAGATCGATATCGTGATCGAGCTGCTGGGGGGCCTTGAACCGGCTCGCAGCTTAATCCTCAAGGCCATCGACCATGGCAAACAGGTGATTACTGCCAACAAGGCCGTGATTGCCCGCTATGGGGCAGAGATCTTCCAAGCCGCGGCCCAAGCTAAGGTCTCGGTGCTCTTGGAAGCCGCTGTTGCTGGTGGGATCCCGATTCTGCAACCTTTACAACAATCGTTGCGGGCCAACCACCTGCAGGCGGTATGGGGCATCATCAACGGCACCACCAATTTCATCCTCAGCCAGATGACCCAGGAGGGGATCTCGTTTGAGGAAGCCCTAGCGATTGCCCAAGCCCGCGGCTACGCAGAAGCGGATCCCAGTGCCGATGTGGAGGGTTGGGATGCCGCTGATAAGATCGCCATTTTGGCCAGCCTTGCTTTTGGGTTGCCGGTAGAGCGGGAACACATCCCCTGCGAAGGAATCCGCGACATTAGCGCCACCGACATTCGCTACGCACGGGAATGGGGCTTCACCTTTAAGCTCTTGGCCATTGCCCAAAGTTCGCCGCGAGCGGCGAGTTCCGCCGGCCCCTCCCGGTTGGATATTCGCGTTCACCCCACCCTCCTGCCCTTGACCCATCCGTTGGCCAGCATCAACGGGGTGGACAATGCCGTCTTGGTACAAGGGGATCCCCTCGGGCAGGTGGTGTTGTCGGGGCCAGGGGCGGGGCGGGGGCCAACGGCCAGTGCGGTGGTCGGGGATCTGCTCACCCTGATCGCTCATCTGCAAACCGGCGCTCAAGTTCCCAACCCTTTGCTGGGGTTCCCTCCCTTGCTTCCCTTTTCCGCAGGGGGTGCGGAGCCACCGCAGTTACAAGTCGGGATCCCGTTGGCGGAATTGGAGGCAGAGTTTTATGTGCGGGTGTTGGCGCAGGATCAGCCGGGGGTGATCGGGGCGATTGGCACCTGTTTTGGTAACCATCGGGTTAGCCTGGAGAGCATCACCCAAAAGGAATGCCATCGGGAACAGGCAGAGATCGTCATCCTCACCCACACGGTGCGGGAGGCCGATTGTCAGCGGGCAATTGCCGAGATCCGTCAGCTGCCTCAAGTGGCAGGGATCCCTGGCCTGTTCCGGGTTTTACGCTGAGGGGCGGATGGAGAGCAGTGCCCTAGAGACTCTGGTCGCGGTTTAATTTTGGGGTGAGTTTGGCGTAACCGCATTTCCGCACCGGTTTGGGCTCGGATCGAGGCAGCCCGAAGAGCGGTTGGGTGGAAGAACATCGCTGGGGAATAAGCCATGAGTGATTCGGTTTCAGCAGTGAATCCAGAAGGGAGTCCTCTCGCAGAGGCAATTCACGCCGAAGTGGTGGTGATTGGGGCGGGGATCACGGGCCTGACTCTGGCGCTGCGGTTGCAACAGGGGCTGCGAAACTTCCCTGCTCAGGGATCCCGGCCAGTGCTCCTGGCAGAAGCTAGCTCTCGTGTCGGGGGATGCATTTCCAGCCAATCCCAAGCGGGGTACCGCTGGGAAGAAGGCCCCAACAGCTTTACCCCCGTTCCGGCGTTGCTGAATCTGATTGCTGAGGTGGGTTTAGCAGATCAACTGGTACTGGCGGATGGCAAGCTGCCTCGCTACGTCTACTGGGAGAAAGAGCTGCTGCCGGTGCCCATGAGCCCTGCCGCGGCGATCGGATCCCAGCTGTTGAGCGTTGGCGGCAAACTGCGGGCTCTGCGAGGGTTGTTGGGGTTTGTAACCCCTGCTCCTGGCCGAGAGGAAACGGTGCGGCAATTTTTCCGGCGGCAACTGGGTTCGGAGGTGGTGGAGCGGCTGATTGTGCCTTTCACGTCTGGAGTGTTTGCTGGAGATGCGGATCAGCTGAGTGCCATAGCCGCCTTTCATCGGATTGCCAGTTGGGAAGAACGCTATGGCAGCCTCTTTGCCGGCGCTTTTCGGGCTCCCCGCAGCCAGCCGGAACCGCTGTCGCCCCAGATTCAACCGGTGCCCAAGCGGGGTCAACTGGGCAATCTGCGGCAAGGGCTGCAACAACTGCCGGAAGCCATCGCCGCAAAACTGGGAGATACTCTGCATCTGGGTTGGCAGGCTACGCACCTCAAGCGGGATGAAGCCGGTTATTGGGTAGGGTTTAAGACTCCAGAGGGATCCCGTTGGGTAGCTGCTAAGCAAGTGGTTCTGACGCTGCCCGCTTATGCCGCTGCCTCCCTCCTACAAGAACTCAACCCCGAGGCCAGCCAGTTGCTTTTGGAGATTCCCTACCCGCCGGTGGCTGTGGTGACTTTGGCCTACCCAGAAGATGCCTTGCCCCAACCTCTACGGGGCTTTGGGCATTTGATCCCCCGCTCACAGGGCTTGCGCACCCTGGGCACCATCTGGGCTTCCTGCCTGTTCCCGGAGCGAGCGCCGCAAGGTTACCACTGTTTTCTCAACTTTATCGGGGGGGCCACCGATGCGGCTGATGCTCGACAAAAAGGGATCCCACCGATTACCGCCCTATCCCCGGAAGAACGCGCCCAAATCGTCCACGAAGAGCTGAGCCAAATCCTGCTGACCCGTCCCGTAGAACCCATCCGGCTGGGAGAACGGCTGTGGCCACAAGCGATCCCTCAGTATACCCTCGGCCATCGGCAGCGGATTGCCCAGCTCCAGGAGAGTCTTGCCCGCCAAACCCCAGGACTATCCGTTTGTGCCAATTATTTGGATGGAGTGGCTCTAGGAGAGTGTGTACGGCGTGCCGAAGCAATGGCCCAGGAAATCCTCAGCACCTCCTTGAGCACTTCCTCAGGATCTGGGGCTAGCTAACCGGTTGGTTGAGCTGTTCCCACGTGGGTGTGGAGAACCCTGCCCTGAATTGGTTTCCCCAACCAGGGGGTGGCCAGGGATCCCGACTTGAGGGTGGAAGCGGAGACCATCCAGGTGGAGCTGGGATCAAAAATCACCCAATCGGTAGCAGAGCCGGGTTGAAGCGGAAGGGGATCCCAACCCAGACAACGGGCCGGATGGAGGCTGAGGGCGGCCCACAGTTGCAAGGCCGTCAGGGATCCCCTCTCCACCAGATTGTGCCAGAGCAGGGGCAGAGCCAGTTCCAGGCCAATGGCACCCACTGGCGCATCGGCAAAGGGTACGGTTTTTTCTTCGTAGGTGTAGGGGCGGTGATCGGTGGCAATGGCCAGGGTGCCGGCGCGGATCCCGTCGATCAGGGCTTGGCGATCAGAGGCCGTGGGCAAGGGGGGCAGCAGGTGCAGGTTGGGGTTGTAATCCTGCTCCAGAACCGCCTGTTCATCCAGGAGAAGGTGCATCCAAGTGGTGCTGGCGGTAACCGGCCATCCTTCCTGTTGCGCTTGCTGGATCAGCTGGAGGCTACGAGCCTGGCTAATGCGCATGAAATGAACGGGGGTTGTAACCGATTCGCTCCGGATCACCTCCAAAATCCGGGCCAAAGCAGCGGTTTCAGCACTGGCAGGGATCCCCTTTAGCCCCAATCGCAAGGCCCAAACCCCTTCGTACAGGCTGCCCGACCCGGCCAAACCGGGATCCCAAGGCCAAAGCATCAAGGGCTTATTCCAGATCCGCAAATACTCGAGAGCCCGCCGCAGCAGAACCAAGGAACGCAACGGCTGATCTTCGGTTAAACCCGTGGCCCCTGCTTGCAGCAGTTCCGCCCATTCACTGGGTTGTTCTCCTTTTGCCCCCAACGTCAGCGCCGCCCAAGGTAACCAGTAGGGATCCCCATCCTGACGAGTATAGCGCCCCAGTTGCTCGGCACTGTCCAACACAGGATCGGTGGTGGGCAGGATCCCCACGCGAGTAAAGCCCCCGGCCAAAGCTGCTGCTGCCAGAGAGGTTAGGGTTTCACGGCTTTCATGCCCCGGCTCACCACTGTGGGCATACAAATCCACCAATCCCGGCCCCATCACCCAACCGGAAGCGTCCAGAACCGGTAGATCGGCGGGGAGATCAAAGGGTTCCGGGATCCCTTCGCGCCAGCGCGGCGCATCCATAGCCCGAATCTGCCCCTCTTCTATCCAGACATCCGTTCTTTGATCCCAGCCCCGGAGGGGATCCAGTAGACGTACCCCCTGCAATCGCACCCGCGAGGGGAAGGACAGCCTCATCTGTTTTACAGTGCCCCTGCTGCCGTACAGTCCAGAATCTGGCCGGACAAGTGTGTGGTGACATTCAGCACCCTTAAGACCGGCGCCCCATCCTTGCCTTCTGGGTAATCGATCACCGTAACAGCGCCATTGCCCTGCTTGAACGTCCAAAAAGCCCGTGGGGACAGATCGAACAACTGACAGATGGCGGCCTTGTTAATGGCATCGTGAGCAACAACAACCGCTGTCCCCTGCGGAAACTGAGCCTCCGTGGTGGCCAAAATATCTTGCCAAGCTAGGCGAGTCCGTTCCCACACCTGGTAGAGGTTTTCCCCATTCGGCATTTGCACACTGGCGGGATCCCGTTGCCACTGTTCCAGCTCCCCCGGATATTCCGCTTCGATTTCACTTTGTAGCTTGCCCTCCCAATCCCCATGGCTAATCTCCTGCAGGTCGGGAATGGGGCGCAAAATCAGGTTGCTATGGCTATTACAAATGGCATCGGCGGTGGCCCAAGGGCGCTTGAGAGGACTGGAAAAAGCCAGCTGCAGTGGCTGATTTGCCAGGAACTCTGCCACTTTGGCAGCTTGTTCTTCTCCTGTGGCGTTGAGGGGAATATCCCGCCGCCCCTGAAAGCGTTGTTCCCGATTCCATTGGGTTTCCCCGTGGCGTACCAGCAAAATGCGCATCCCCTGCTTGCGTTTGGGTATCGCTTGGCCGAGGTGGGCGGTGATGTTGAGGGATTCCAGTTGCGGCGAGAAGGAGATCCCCTGGGGAAAATTGAGAATGCTGATGGCGCAGTTGTCTTGCCCAAGGCGATGGTAGTAGTGAGGTTCCAGACCAGCAGCGGTGCTAATCAGGGCGCGGTTGATGCCGCTGTGCCCTACCACAAGAATATTGATCAGCTCCTCTTGATCAGGGATCCCTTGCGCTAGGGTTTGCCAAAAGTCTCGCGCCTGCTGCCACAGATCCCGCACCGGGAAGCGCCCTTCTAGCTCCAAATTCTCGGGGTGTTGCCGCCAGAGGTGATGGTCGTCGGGGTATTTCTCTTTCACCTCCGCAAAGGTCAGCCCTTCCCAAGCGGTGAGGTCGATTTCCCGCAGTTGCTCCGTCACCGTTAGAGGGATCCCTTCCCGGTCTTTTAAGATGATGCGAGCTGTATCGAGAGCACGAGTTAGGGGGCTACAAAAGGCTTGATTGAATGGGATCCCGGCCAGAGCCTTGGCCACACACTGCGCCTGTGATTCTCCTGTTGGGGTGAGGCGAGAGAGATCCGACCGGCCTTGAATGCGACTTTCTAGGTTAAAGGTGCTCTCACCATGACGCACGATCACAATACGCAGGGCAGGCTGAGCCATTGCTTGCACGAACTCACTCAAGAACACCTTCTAGGGTACAGCCCTTTGCACCCAGAGCACGCTAGCGCGTTGGACTATGGTTACTTAGGTTACTTAGAATTTAGTGGGCCCCGGCGAACGTATTATTTTTTATTTTCCGCTTGTGTCACCACCAAATCCACCAAGCTATCCACCAAGCGTTCTGGCTCCATCGGGATCACCTCTTTGCCGTGCAACATTTCCTGCACAATCATGTAGTGCACCAACGAGCCGACAAAGATTCGCGCGACGGCCTCTGGATCTTTCAGTTTCAGGTGGGGATAAGAGCTTAGGTACTCCGAGATCACGTTCAATCCACGCAGCTCCATGTGGGTCAGAAAGGTTTTACCCAAGTTTGGAAAACGTCCCGACTCTGCCACCAAAAGTCGCATGAAGGGAAGAATAAACTCATCTTCAGAAACTTCATGGATCATGCTTAGGGCAATTTGTTTTAATCCGGTCTTGAGTTCATGTGTACTATTTGCCTCTTGGAATTGATTTTCCGAGATGCTGTCCTGACTTAGCCCCAAAAAAACGGCCATTCTTTGCTCGGTGAACTGGTCAATTAAGGCAATAAAAAGATGTTCTTTATCTTGAAAGTGGCTGTAAACAGTTGCTTTAGAAACACCTGCTGAACTGGCCACTTTATCCATGCTGGTGCCTGCATAGCCATGTTCCAAGAACTCTTGGAGCGCTCCCCGGAGAATGGCTTCTTCTTTGGTCAAAGTGGAAGTAGACATCGTTTATAGCTCAATAGAAGTCAATAAAAGGTCAAAGCAAGGCGCTAAAGACTGCGAAAAAGATGGGATCCCAAGCACAGTTGCAAGCTGATGGAGATGACGGATCTAAACGGTTGACAAGGCATAGGGGAAGCATAGAGTACAGCAAGGGATGGTAGTCCTAGTCTAGTGGAGCGGGATCCCAGCAACCTAAGCTTCCCTCAGCAGAACCTCAGAGATAGAAAATATTGAACAGTCGGAAGAAGCGAGGCGGCAAGGGCTGAGGATTGAGGGCAACGTTGGCGAGAGGGTTAGAGAACGCACCGGTTACCCCACCGACGATGATGATTCCACCCGAGATTGCTTCAAGCTGGTCATCGCTGAGGGCATCAGCTTCATTCAGGCTATGCGAGTAAGCGCAGGGATCCTGGGCAGACATTGTGGGGCTCCTAAACAAGATGACCCCATCCTATGGGTCTTTCCCTATCTGTTCTCTGATACGGATCACCCCTTGATAGGGATCACCCTCCTTCTGTGATCTTCTCCAGACTGTACTGCTGAGCAGGGATCCCTCGGGATCCGATCCTGGTTGTGGATTTGGTGGGGGATAGCGCTGTCTGGGAGCCCGCTCTTGACAGACTAAACTAATCGGTTTAGTGCTTAGCTATTACTGAACCGTTTAGTTCATTTCAAGTTCAACTTGGGGAGGAGTTTTGGATGTAGCAGACTGACTCATTTATGAAGATGGCCACTTAATTCGTGATGACATAGGCTCTGTAACCCAGGGATCCTTTCTCAGTTAATCGCAAGTAACACTTTCAGGCCAGCGAAGCAAACAGAGTGCTCCAGTCTTGTTTGGCAACGTCCGGTTTGGCTACAATCTCGACGATCTGATTTTGGGCTGCGGGTTGGAACAAGCTTTCTACAGCCACTTGGGCTACCTTGGTACGAGGAATGCTGCCCTCAAAGAGGGTATCGGCTTTGGATAGAACAATGCCATCTTCGTTGTCCTGATTTTTCAAGCCCCCTGGTCGCACAATCGTGTAAGTCAGGCCACTTTTTTGTAGGTATTGTTCCGCCTGCTTTTTCCAGACCAAGATCAGCCAAAACAAATTGAGCGGGTGAAAGAATTGCGACACACACAAGGAAGACACCAAAACAAAGTGTTGGATCCCTTGGGCTTTGGCCACATTCACCAAATTCTTAGTGCCCTCATAATCAACCCGGTAAGGCTGTAGCGGATCCCAGCTAGGCCGCGCCCCGGTTGCGCAGAACACCACCGTACACCCCTCCATGCCTGTCTTCAGAGTGGCCGGATCCAGCACATCCCCCACGACAATCTCGGCTTCTGGAGGCAAAACTTGAGCGGCCAGCTCCCGACTGCGGACCAGCGCCCGTACCCGGATCCCGCGGCTGACCAACTCTTGCACAATGCGCCGCCCAGTTTCCCCGGTAGCTCCTGCAACAAACGCTTGCATAATAAATAACCTCTGATACCCCGACCCACCGGCTTGTGAGTGACATCCTCCCGACGCTGACTCTACGTTCGCGCTAGCGGCGCGGAGCGCTAGTACAGCGCGGGCTTCCCAACCTCGCGATTGGGTATTCCTGCCCCACGCCACTTATCTAGGTCATAGACCCCCGACAGACCGACTTGACAGGCGGTTTCCCTTCCCCAGAGTCCCTGGGCTACTACGTTCTCTAGTCCACGACGCAACACCATCTCGGCGGCAGCATGATCCCGATGGGTGCGATACCCACACTCAGGACAATGATGCTCTCTGACTTCCAAGCCTTTATGCACAGTGGCAAAGCAGGATGGGCAGGTTTGACTGGTGCCGTTGGGGTCAACCTTGGCAAAGTACACCCCGCGTTTCCAGCACACCCATTCTGTCAGAGAAAGAAATTGTCCAAAGGCAGCATCAACACAACCTTTCCGCAGTATCCCTCGCGCCAACCCTTTGACATTGAGGTCTTCGGCGAAAATGGTCTGCGCTTGGTCACACAGCTTATGAGCCGTCTTCAGATGAAAATCTTTGCGACGGTTAGCAATCCGGTGGTGCATCCTAGCCACTTTCGTTTGGGCTTTCTCCCAGTTTTGCGACCCCTTCTGTTTTCGTGCCGCTCTGCGTTGCAGCAATTTCAGCTTGCGGTGCATCGACCTGAAAAACTTGGGGCGCTCCTGGAAGCTGCCATCCGAAACCGTCAAGAATCGCTCCAATCCGAGGTCAATGCCGATGGCACGACCATGAATTGGAATGTCAGGAACCGACACCGGCGATTCAATTGTCACCACCACGTACCACTGTGTACCCCGCACCCTAGACACCACTCGCACCTGCTTCACCTTAAACCCGTCAGGGATAGGGCGATGCAGGTTGATGGGCACTTCCCCTATCTTTGGCAACTTGACAGTAGAGCCGTTGATAGGGTTGTTCTTGAACTGGGGAAACACAAAGGACTTGAATTGACCAAACTTTTTGAATCGTGGGAACCCATGCCCCCGTTTCTGAAACGCTTCCCAGGTATCGTGCAGTCTACGAATCGTAGTTTGCAAAACCTGGGAATGCACCTTACCCAAATGCGGGAATTGCTTCTTAGCTTTGGGCAGGTTGTTTTGCTGACGGTGATAAGACGGGAACGGCTCGTCGGCGGGAATGATGTATTCCCTTTCCAACGAGCATCGGTCTAGCGGACACTTACGCGAAGCAATCCAGTCTTTGAGTTCGCGCAAAGCGTAGTTATACACGCTTCTACATATCTCAAGCCACTCCAGCAGTTGAGTCTGCTGCGCGGCATCTGGATAGATTCGGTAGGTGTAGTTCAGGGTCAGCATAGCCATAGTTTACCACAACTAGAGTGCGGTGGTAAATGCTTGCTTCGGGGGTATCGTTGGCTCAGCCTGCGCGAAGCGCATACCCCACTGCTACAGCAAGCGGCGAGACTCCGTCTTGCTACGCACGGCCCGTAGGGCTTTGTATCCCGACGCTATGCCTACGGCACGCTAGGCGAAGACCTTTCAGGTACAGCGCGGGATTTATGTTCTCGCGCTCTTAGGAGTTAAGTTCGGTGAAGGCACTTCTGCATTAGCCCTCACAAAAGCATTATCTTCTCAAAAGTTACCCAGATCCCGCTCCTGCCTGTGACAGCATAAGGGGATCCCTGCTCGCCCAGTTATTGCCCAGTAATTATGGTTGTCCAAGCTACCCTCCCCGCTTACGAAGCCCAAACCCAAACGATTGCCCAATCCTTGCTGGCGGCAGTCAGGGGAGAAGGCAAGTCCCTGCTGGCCCAATGGCGCGATCAACTGCGGTGGGATGATCGACTGCTGGCCTGGGCGATGGAAAGCCCCCATCTGCGGGCACAGTTGTTTCGCCTCATCGATGTGTTGCCCAGCCTGAAAAGCAAAACAGAAGTGGCCCGTCATCTGCAGGAGTATCTCTCAGATGCGGCGGTGGAGTTACCCAGTCTGTTGAAGAACCTGCTCAACTTTGCCGATCCCGACTCCCTGCCCGGACAGTTGGCCGCCAGCACCCTGACCACTGCCGTAGAAGCTCTGGCCCACCGCTACATCGCCGGGGAAACCCTGAAGCAGGTGAGCAAAACCTTGGAACAGTTGCATCGGCAGGGCATGACCTTCACGGTGGATCTGCTGGGAGAAGCCGTCATCACCGAAGCGGAGGCCCAGTCCTATTTGGAGCGCTACCTGCAGGTGATGGAGCATTTGGCAACCGCCGTCAAAACTTGGCCGCAGCCCCAGCCGCAGCCTCAGGTTTCCGTCAAACTGACTGCCTTCTATTCCCAGTTCGACCCCTTTGATCCTGTGGGAGCCAAAGCCAGGGTAGGGGAACGGATCCGGCCGTTGCTGCGCCGAGCCGCAGAGTTGGGGGTAGGGATCCATTTCGACATGGAGCAGTACCGCTACAAGTCCCTCACCCTCTCCATTTTGCAGGAGCTGTTGCTGGAGCCGGAATTCAGAAACCGCACCGATGTTGGCTTGACACTGCAAGCCTACCTGCGGGATAGCTATACCGATTTACAGAACCTGATCAGCTGGGCCCAGGAACGGGGATCCCCAGTGACGGTGCGATTGGTGAAGGGAGCCTACTGGGATCAAGAAACCATCCTGGCGGCACAAAAGCACTGGCCGCAGCCGGTTTACAACGACAAAGCAGCCACCGATGCCAACTTTGAGCGCCTCACCCAGCTTTTGTTAGAGCATCACACCCATCTTTATGCTGCCATCGGTAGCCACAACGTGCGGTCTCAAGCCAAGGCCATTGCCATTGCGGAAGCCTTGGGGGTACCGAAGCCAGCCTTTGAGATGCAGGTGCTCTACGGCATGGCGGACAAACTGGCCAAAGCCTTGGTGCAGACGGGGCATCGGGTGCGGGTGTATTGCCCTTACGGGGCTTTGCTCCCTGGCATGGCCTATCTGATCCGGCGTCTGTTGGAGAATACTGCCAATAGTTCCTTCTTGCGTCAGAGCGTTCAGGGTTATGAGGCCGAGCAATTGCTGGCCCCCCCTGCCTTCGACGCCGCATCCGTTTTTCAGGCTGCACCTCTTTCTTTCCCAGCAGCTGCAGATAGCGACTTTAGTCAGCCCAGCCAACGGGATCCATTTTTCCAAGCCCTGCAAAAAGTTCAAACCCAACTGGGCCAGAAAGTGCAACCCTGGATCGCCGGGCAATATCAAGCAACCCCACAGGCAATTCCTTCCCTGAACCCCGCCAATCCTGAACAGGTGGTGGGAGAAATTGGGTTGACCAGTCCGGAGCAAGTCGAAGAAGCCCTTGCTGCGGCTCAAGCCTGCTTTCCCCTCTGGAAGCGCACCCCTGTCTCCGTCAGAGCTGGGATCCTGCGGCGGGTGGCGGAGCAAATCGCAGACCAACGGGCGGAACTGGCTGCCTGGATGGTGCTAGAGGTGGGCAAACCGATTCCCCAAGCGGATGGGGAGATCTCAGAAGCGATCGACTTTTGCCGCTACTACGCTCAGCAGATGGAGACCCTTGAGCGGGGTCAAGAGCGCCATGTCCCTGGTGAAACCAATCGCTACCACTATCAACCGCGGGGCTTGGCTGTTGTGATCGCCCCCTGGAACTTCCCCCTTTCCATCGCCTGTGGCATGACAGTGGCTGCTTTGGTGACCGGCAACTGTGTGCTGCTCAAACCGGCAGAACAGTCTTCTGTGATCGCAGCCAAATTGGCAGGGTTTATCCTCACCGCCCTCTCGGAAGCCGGGATCCCGGCAGGGGTGTTCCAGTTTCTACCGGGAGTCGGGGAAGCAATTGGCCCCCTGTTGGTTAAAGATCCCCGCGTCCATTTGATTGCCTTCACCGGATCCCAGGCGGTGGGCTGCCAGATCCTGGCTCAAGCGGCACAGCTCGCCCCCGGCCAACAGCACATCAAACGGGTGATCGCCGAGATGGGGGGCAAAAACGCCATCATCGTGGACGAAAGTGCTGACCTAGATCAGGCGGTGAAAGGGGTGATTAACTCGGCCTTTGGCTATAGCGGCCAAAAATGTTCCGCCTGTTCGCGGGTGATCCTGCTCGAGCCGATTCACGATCTGTTTCTGGGACGGCTGATCGAGGCTACCCAGTCCTTAAACATCGGGGATCCCGCTCACCCCAGTACCCAGGTGGGCCCGGTGATCGATGGGGAGGCGCAAGCCCGTCTACAGCAAGCCATTCAATCCGCCCAATCCTATGCCCATCTGGAGTTGAGTTTGCCAGTGCCGGAACGGGGCTATTTTGTCGGCCCCACCTTGTTTAGCCAAGTGGATCCCCAATCGGATCTGGCGCAGCGGGAGTTATTCGGCCCTGTGCTGGCCATTTTGCGTGTTCCAAACTTTTCCACAGCCCTAGAAATGGCTAATGCTACCCCCTATGCTCTCACCGGCGGTCTTTACAGTCGCACCCCCTCCCACATCGAACAAGCCCGTCAAGACTTTGCCGTCGGCAATCTCTACATCAACCGCGACATCACAGGGGCCTTGGTGGAACGGCAACCCTTTGGCGGCTTTAAGCTCTCTGGCGTGGGATCCAAAGCCGGTGGCCCTGATTACCTGCTGCAATTTTTGGAACCCCGCACCCTCACCGAAAATATCCAGCGCCAGGGCTTTGCCCCCATTGAGGGATCCTAGGGATACTGACCCTAGAAATATATGGATTGCCCAAACAGATCCATTCCCCTGTGAAGCGCGAACTACCTCCCCCTAGGGGATTCCTGGTATGATGTGGCCTGTTCGGGACCTGGGCTACGGGTGCCGATTTTTAGGGTGTGGTGATCTTTGAGGAGTGAGGTAGGGTTGCAATGCTAGAAACGCTTGGGGGGGAGGATCCCGTCACGTCAGTCTCGGTTCAGTCTCAGACTTTACCCCTCAGCTTAGATCCATTAATTGCCACCTATCATTTTGTCGGCATTGGTGGGGTGGGCATGTCGGCACTGGCCTACATTCTGGCCAAGCAGGGGTTTCGGGTTTCCGGTTCGGATATTGCTGCCAATGGTCGTACCCGCCGACTGGAAGCTTTGGGGGTTCGTTTTGTCCAGGGTCATACCCCAGAGGGGCTGATCGGGGATCCGCAGGTGATCTATTCCAGCGCCATTCGCCCTGGCAACCCGGAATTGGCGGCTGCTTTGGGAAAAGGCTTAGCGATTTGGCACCGAGCCGATTTGTTGGCGGCCCTGTTTAACCATCGCCCCAGTATTGGTGTGGCGGGCACCCACGGCAAAACCACCACCAGCAGCATGATTGGCTATGTGTTGCTCTCGGCGGGTTGGGATCCCACCCTCATTATTGGCGGGGAGGTGGATGCCTGGGAGGGCAATGCTCGCCTCGGCCAGGGGGAGTATCTGGTGGCAGAAGTGGATGAATCGGATGGATCGCTGGTGCGGTTACACCCCAAGGTGGGGGTGATCACCAACATTGAGCTGGATCACCCGGATCATTACACCGACTTGGATCAAGTGATTCGGGCCTTTCAACAGTATGGGCAGCAAAGTCAAACTTTGGTTGCGTCTCTGGATTGCCCAAATGTAGCGGCTCATCTGTCGGTGGATGTGGGCTATAGCCTACAGGAGCACCCCCAAGCCCTCTACCAAGCCCGTCAGATTGTTTATGCCGGGGATTCCACCTCAGCCGAAATTTGGGAAGGGGGATCCCGGCTGGGTCAGCTGCGCTTACAGGTGTTGGGATCCCATAACCTGAGCAATGCGTTGGCTGCCATTGCGGTGGGTCGCCAGTTGGGTTTGGGGTTCGGGGTGATTGCCTCAGCCCTATCTCAATTTCAGGGGGCGCATCGCCGCTTTGAGCGGAAAGGGGAAGTGGGTGGGGTGACTTTTGTGGATGATTATGCTCATCACCCCAGTGAAATTCAGGCTACCCTGCGTGCAGCCCGGCTCCAGCAACGCCGAGTGGTGGCAGTGTTTCAACCCCATCGCCACAGCCGTTTGGCCAGGTTGTTTCAGGATTTTGCCCGCTGTTTTGGGGATGCGGATGTGGTGTTGATCGTGCCCACCTATGGAGCGGGGGAGTCGCCGCCGTTGCGTTCCGACAGCTTGCGCCTGGCGGTGGCGGTGTCTGAGTATCACCCCCACGTCCGCTATGTGGGTTCTCTGCAGCAGTTGCCGGAGGTGTTACGGTCTGTTTTGCAACCTGGAGATCTGGTGACTTTTCTGGGCGCAGGTGATCTGAATCAGCAGATAGCGGCTACGATGCGGGCATACGCTGCTCAGGCTGAGCAGCTGCCCCTAGCGGATCCTGAACCAGACTCAGCTAGGCAAGCAGAAGATTCGGTCAGCGAGATGGGTGCTTCTGAGGTGTTGGCATCATGACTACGGCTCCGGTGATGATCCTGCGGGATAGCTCCTGTGTGTCCGACCGCCCAGTTTCTGCCTCAACCCCAGCTTCTGTCGGCCTTTCTGGATTGATTCAGTCAGGGATCCTGTTGGCTCCTTTGACCACCTTTCGAGTCGGGGGCAAAGCAGAGTGGTATTGCGAACCCCGCACAGACTTAGAGCTGCGGCAGTGCTTGGGTTGGGCACGGGCGGAAGGGATTCCAGTCACCCTCTTGGGAGCAGGGAGCAACCTGTTGATTAGCGATGCGGGCTTATCGGGGCTGGTGGTCAATACCCGGCGCATGCGCGGGATCCAACTGTTGGAGGGTGGGCGGATTTGGGCTGCTGCCGGAGAACCGTTGGTCAATTTGTCGCGGGTGGCGGCGAAGCAGGGGTGGCGAGGATTGGAATGGGCGATTGGGATCCCGGGTACGGTGGGGGGAGCCGTAGTGATGAATGCCGGCGCTCATGCCTTTGCTTTGTCGGATGTGCTGGTAGAAGCGCAGATTTTGGATGAGGAGCAGGAACTCTATCGCCTAGATCCTGAAGATCTCCAGTTTGGCTATCGCCGCTCTCGCTTGCAGGAATCGGCCTGGACAGTAACAGGGGCAACACTGCAGTTGATCCCAGGTGGGGATCCCGCTCAGGTGCAGTTGGAAACCCAGCGCAACCTTAACCAACGCCTGAATTCGCAGCCTTATCATTTGCCCAGCTGTGGTAGTGTCTTTCGTAACCCCGAGACTTACCCGGCGGGCTGGCTGATCGAGCAGGTGGGGCTGAAGGGCTACCGGATTGGCGGAGCCCAAATTTCAGAGCGGCATGCCAATTTCATCCTGAATTGTGATCAAGCGACCGCCAGCGATATTCACCATTTAATCCAGTTGGCTCAGGAAAAAGTGTGTCAACAATGGTCTCTGTTGTTAGAGCCAGAGGTACGCATCTTGGGGCAATTTGACATTCCCTCTTGAGTTGGCCATGAGGACTGGGCTCGCTTGATACGGTTGAAGTTTTTACAGCATGAGAAGATAACTTTGCCCCTTCCTGACCCCGATAGGTGTACCCTCTACCCCCAGTTTGGGATTGGCTTATGAGTCAAGAAACGCTTTCTGTTCGTCGGCTGATTCGACGATTGCACCAGGCCCACACCACCGCCGAAGAACGTCGCCATTTGGTGGAGATCGGCAGCCTGGCTGCTCTCCTCACTCCGGAAGAGGCTGCTACGTTGGGGCAGGATCCCACTCAACTCAACGCCGACCAGCACTACCGCATCTGGGACTGGGTTCATCGCTGGGAACGAGAACATCGCCATGAAGAGTCGGAATGGGATCCCTATCCTGAGCGACACAACGACTGAGTTTTGGGGTTGTCTTGCAACCGTCTGGTTAAGGTGAACTGGATGCAGGAGGAGTGGTTCAACCCAGGA
Source organism: Thermostichus vulcanus str. 'Rupite' (assembly GCF_022848905.1). Taxonomy (NCBI): domain Bacteria; kingdom Bacillati; phylum Cyanobacteriota; class Cyanophyceae; order Thermostichales; family Thermostichaceae; genus Thermostichus; species Thermostichus vulcanus. Next base: position 51,130 of record NZ_JAFIRA010000010.1, on the reverse strand, counting down.
TCCCATTCACAAGGTAGGACACAAACCATCGCCAGGTTTCATTTTCAACTAGAATCCAAATTCCCAATCCAATGAGAATCCAAGGCACCCAATGTTCTCCCTGCTCTGTTAACACCTTAACTACAACTGGCTGTAAAGACAATCTTTGGGCGATAGCAAACCACAGCCCTTTCATGAGAACGAAAATCACAAAAAACAAAAGCAATTGTGGTGGAGTGCTACTGGCAAACAAGGGAACATAGAGGCTGATATTATCCCCTCCGTTAGCAAAGGTCAAAGTCACTGACATGAGCACAGGCGGGGAGATGAAAGGCAAAGAGAACAGCCATCTCTTTCTAGGCGGATGTTCCTGGAGTTCTTCCAGCTCCTTTTCAATAGCTTCTTCTTCATTTCCGGGTCGCCACAGTTTCCAGCAACCGACAGCAATCGGGATCAATCCCAGCAACCCAATCACAGGTGGGGGCAACAACAGTCCGCCGAAATAGCCCAACAGACTGATGCCAATCAGACCGATGAGGCCAATGTAGCCACCAAGCCAGACGTGCCAGGGTTTCCAGTTCGGTTGGATCTGAACCTGGGCAAATAACAAGGCAAGCAGGAGAAAGTCGTCAATGTGAGTGGCGACAAAAGCGATGATCCCTTCGACTAAAGTTTTCCAGAAAACCGCGACGGACATAAAGTTGTTTGGCCAACAAAACAAGAAACAGGGATCCCGACACTCCTCCAAGCCCATTTAGGAGATGGGGAAGATAGCACTGATATCGACTATATGGAATTGCACCAATCCCACGATCACCAACGTGTAGGCGGTAGAAGAAGCTAGGCCGATTAGGAGATCTCGTTTTATGTTGCGAGGTTTCTCACCTGTTTCCACAACATCCGTAGCGCCAAACTGCATCATGACAATGCCAACCAAGTTGGAGAGCCAGTACCCGACGAGGGTTCCTCCCAAGATCCACTCAGGCTGCCACAAGCCACAGAGATAGCCAAACCCGTAGGCAATCGGCAGGTTGAAAAACAAATCATTCCACCAGGAGAGGGGCGACAACATAAATCCCAAAACCAGTAAGAAGCCCCCCCGCAGCTTTTTCCACATCCTCCTGCTCTCCCGCGTTTTGTCTCCACAATCTTACTTCACGTTGCTTAATAAAAACCTGGGAATAGGGTTAATTCCGAGAGTGAGCCTGGGGCGGGGTTCTAGGGATCCCCCAAGAACTGGCCAACTCGGGCAAAGACCTCCTCCCGCTCCACATCCAGAGAAAGAATGTGATCGGAGCGTTGCAGCCAGTGCAGGACTTTCTGTGCGGATCCCAGCTCCCGATAGAGCCACTCCGCCTGTTCGGGATCCACCACCGTATCTTGACGAGATTGCAGGATCAGGGTGGGCACTCGGATGTGAGCCACCTCTCCTCTCACCCGCTCGATCAGCTCGAGAGCACTGCGCACCGAGGGCAGATTAAAACTCTGGAAATAGGCAGCTTTTTCGGCAAAGGCTCGCACATCCCCATCCCGAATCGGTAGTTGAAGGCGAGGGACATCCTCCAGCAACCGCCCGATGCTGTTCAGGTACTGCTCCGGACGCAACCCGTAGTACCACTGGTGGCGGATGGCAAAAAAAGGGGAAAGCAACACCAGCTTGTGCAAGGGATGGGCAAAAGCCAGATGCAGAGCCAGAGGGCACCCTGTTGAAAATCCCACCACTGAAACCTGTCGATACTCCTGCTGCAAAGCCAAGTAATGCTCCAAAACCCGCCCGTACCATTCCGTCCAACGGGAGCGAGGCATCCGCGGAGCAGGCTGGTCGTGGCCGGGATAGTTGAAGCCCTGGACCGTCAGGCCCAACCCCAACAATCGTTCCGCCAACCACTGCAACTCGTAGATGCCGCCCCCTAACCCATGCAGCAGCAAACAGGCGTGATCCCCCCCCTCAGCGCCCCGCCACAAAAAGGGTTCATTGCTTAACATCGGATCCCCCTTTAACTCAGCGCTTAACCCAGTGCAGTATCCAGCAGCAGCATCACCACAAACCCGCTGAGGACTCCAAAGGTGGCCTCCCGTTCTATCCCCTGCCGATGGGACTCGGGGATAATCTCATCCGAAATGACAAACAGCATGGCCCCTGCCGCAAAAGCCATCCCCCACGGCAACAAAGGCTGCGCCAACGACACCACTGTAGCCCCAATCAGTCCACCGACCGGCTCCACCAAACCCGTGAGGAGCGCCACCCGAAAAGCAAACAACCGCCGATACCCCTGGGCTACCAATGACAAGGCCACCACCAAGCCCTCCGGGATGTTTTGTAGTCCGATCCCAATCGCTAGAGCCAACCCTGCAGTAATCTGCCCTGTGGCAAATCCCACCCCCACCGCCAAGCCTTCCGGAAAGTTGTGCAGCGTAATGGCAATGATGAATAGCCAGATGCGTTTTAGATGGGCACGGTTCTCCCCTTCTACTCCCTTGAAAAAGTGCTCGTGGGGAAAGAATCGGTGGGCACTTTCCAGGAACAAGGCCCCGATCAACATACCCGCCACCATGATCAAAGCAGCCATGAACCGGGAATACCCCAACTCCAGAGCGGCTTCCGTCCCCGGCACCAACAAAGAGAAGGATGTGGCGGCCAACATCACCCCACCCCCAAACCCCAGTAGGATCCCTTGGGCTCGGTCAGAGATAGAGGGAACAAACAGGGCTGGCAAAGCCCCTAACCCTGTGGCTAAGCCGGCGATCAGGCTACCCAGGGATCCAATCCAGATGGGGTGCATGGGTCAATGTCCTCCATGTTCAATTTGTTCATTTGTTCATTCAACTCATCGGGCCATCGGGATCTGCTCTGTTACGAGGCAGGGATCCCAGTTGATTGTCCGCTTCTGGGGTCAGGATTGGGCAGGGTTGTAACCCGATGGCGTGCCGCGTCCTGGGGAGCACCCTCATCTTCTGCTCTAGATGAAATCGAGACGGTAAGATGGTTTGCAGTTTTTGACCGGGAGGAGAGCATCCTTGGCAGAACGGGGCCAGCAAGCCAAGTGGGATTTGCAACAGTTGTGGGTACCCCTAGCCTGTTTGGGGGATGGCCTCTGTATTTGGCTAGCGTTTGGGGTGGGCTACTGGCTACGCAGTCTTTCGCCCCATCAGCTCTTGCCTTGGGATTTATACGCAGGCTTGGGGTTGTTGACCATTTTCAGCTACTGGGGTGTTCAGGCCGGTCTGGGGGGGTATACCGAACCCAAACGTTTGTCTCACTTTGAGGAATGGGTCAGTTTGCTGGTGGGGTTGGGGTGTACCTTCGGCCTGATCCTGGCAGGGGCTTTTTTCATTCGCTCGGTGTCTTTGTCGCGGCTGGTGCTGGGCTATGCCGGAGTGATGGCCTTGCTGGGGATGACTCTGACGCGGGCGGGACTGCGCCTGGGCATGGGCCAGTTATTGTCTCGGGGCTATGGACGGCGGCAGGTAATTTGGGTGGGATCCCAGTCGGTTTTGGCAGATGTATTGGAGCGGTTGGGGCGCACCCCGCACCTGGGCTTTGAGATCGTGGCTTGGGCTGTAGCGGAGCCGGCTATCTCTGGGGAAAGTTCCCGTCCTCAGGATGGGCATGCGGTTCAAGCTCCCCTGCTTCAACCGGAGTCTTCCTGGTCAATTCTTGAACGGTTGGATCCCGGCCATTTAATCGCCTATCTACAAATCCACCCGGAAGTGCAGGAGGTGTGGTTTGGGCAACCGGATTTGGCTACAGCGCCGCTGTTGCTCAGTTTGCAAGCCTTGTCGGTACAGGTGCGTCTGGTACCGGATATTCTCGCCTTTTTGACGGTGAACCTGAGTTTGCAATCTTTAGACGGGATCCCGTTGCTGACCTTACGGGAGCCACCGCTGCGCTATGCCCACAATCGCTGGATTAAACGAGCGGTGGATGTGGTGGGATCCCTAGTGGGGTTGATGTGCCTCAGCCCTGTTTTTTTGGGGATTGCCGCTTTGGTAGCCTGGAGTAGTCCTGGCCCGATTTTCTATTTCCAGGAGCGGGTGAGCCTGGATGGCCAGTCCTTTTGGATTGCCAAATTCCGCACCATGCGCGTGGATGCCGAGGGATCCGCCCAACCTGGCTGGACCCGTCCGGGGGATCCGCGGCGAACCGCAATTGGAGCCTTTTTGCGACGGGCTAATTTGGATGAGTTGCCACAACTGTGGAATGTGTTGAAGGGGGAAATGAGCTTAGTGGGGCCACGCCCAGAGCGTCCCTACTTTGTGCAGCAGTTTAGCCAGGAGATCCCCAAATACCTGGATCGGCACCTGGTGAAAACGGGTCTGACCGGCTGGGCGCAAATCCATGGCCTACGGGGTGATACCAGCATTGCCCGCCGTACCCAATACGATCTGTACTACGTGCAAAACTGGTCGTTGTGGTTGGATCTGCGCATCCTCGCCATCACCCTCTGGCAAGGGATGCGAGGACAACTAACTGGGTATTAAAAAAACCTCCACCAATTCACCCCAGAACTTCACTAGAACTTCAGCACAAAGCCCCCATGCCCTCTTCTTCTCCCTCCCCTTCACCTTTTCCTGGCGCACCTCAGGAGCTGCTCTATGAGGGCAAAGCCAAGCGGGTGTACCGCACCGCCGATCCGCAGGTGTATCTTTGCCAGTACAAAGACGATGCCACAGCCTTTAACGCCGAAAAACGGGGATCCATTGCGGGCAAAGGGGAGGTCAACTGCACCGTATCCAGCCATCTTTTCCGCTACCTTGCCCAGCAGGGGATCCCTAACCATTTTCTTGCCCAACCCAGTCCCACTGAAATGCAGGTGAAGGCCGTTACGATTTTGCCGCTGGAAGTGGTGGTGCGGAACCGGACGGCGGGTAGTCTGTGCAAACGACTGGGATTAGAGCGGGGGCTGCCCATCGACCCCCCCTTGCTGGAGTTTTACTACAAAAACGATGCCCTCGGGGATCCCTTGGTAACCCAGGACCACATTCGTTTGTTAAAGTTGGCTACCCCCTCTCAAGTGGAACAGGTGGGATCCCTGGCTTTGACCATCAACGGACACTTACAAACCTTTTGGCGGGCCTGTCAACTGGAGTTAGTTGATTTCAAGCTGGAATTTGGTTGCGATGCCGAGGGAGAAATCCTGTTGGCGGATGAGATTAGCCCCGACACCTGCCGCCTTTGGGACCTAGCGGCAGGAGATGACTCAGCGCCAAGGGTACTGGATAAGGATCTCTTCCGGTTTGATCTGGGGGATCCCGTGGCAGGTTACCAAGAGGTGTTGCAACGGGTTCTGCAGGTCGTCGAACAACAGCCCCATCCCAACAGCGCCTAGGGGTGAACTTCAGGGCAGTGAGCTGGGTTTGGAGCGTATCTCTCAACCCATCTTTTGCTTTCCTTGCTCAACAGCGCTGAACAGCAGTGCAATTAGCCACGAGCTTGGGCAAAAATCGCTTGCAAAATTTCGTCCGCTCCCTGCTGTTTCAGCTTGTGCGCCAGAGCTATACCGATCCCCTCTGCATCCGCCACGGATCCCGTTTGGCTATCCCGGATTAACCGTTGACCATCCAATTGCGCCACCATGCCCGTCAGGTGCAGTTCATCTCCTTGCACGTGGCTATGAACTCCAATCGGCACCTGGCATCCTCCCTCCAAGGCTCGCAAGAGGGCCCGTTCCGCCAAACAGCGGGCCGTTGCCTCTGCATCCGCCAAAGGTTGAATCAAACCGAGAATCCGCCCATCCCCCTGCCGGCACTCGATCCCCAGGGATCCCTGACCAACAGCATACAAAGAGACGCTGGGATCCAACACCTGATGAATGCGATCCTCCTTGCCCAGCCGTTTCAGACCTGCCACTGCCAAAATCAGCCCATCGTAATCCCCGTTATCCAACTTGGCCAAACGGGTATTCAGATTGCCCCGCACATCTTTGAATTGCAGATGGGGAAAGTTGTGGCGCAACTGCGCTAACCGCCGCAGTGAAGAGGTTCCAATCACCGTTCCTTCCGGCAACGTGGAGAGTTGATAGTCCCGAAACCGCTCGTGCACCACCAAAGCATCCAGAGGATCCTCCCGCCGTGTGATTGCCCCCAACATCAGACCTTCTGGCAGACGGGTGGGGAGATCCTTAAGGCTATGCACCGCCAAATCACTGCTGCCATTTAAAAGACCCACCTCCAACTCTTTGGTGAACAGGCCCTTGTCGCCAATCTTAGCCAGTGCCACATCGAGAATGATGTCTCCTTGGGTGGAGAGGGTGTTGAGCTCGAGGATCAGGCCAGGGTGGTGTTCCTGCAACTGCCCCATCACCCAATGGGTTTGCACCAAAGCCAACTCGCTTTTACGGGAGGCGATTCGTACCGGTTCAGTGGCCAAAGAAGAGGGTTCAGAGGTGGTCAAGGCCGATTCGCTCATGGCTACTGCAAAAAAAGAACACCGTCTTTCACGCTAGCTGAATCTGGGCCGGAGCACGCCGTTGACCTTCAAGATCCTTAACCAAAATTGCCTTTTCCCGGCGGCGAGAGACTTTACCCCAGGGATCCGAGCCGATAGGATGAGTAAGCGGATTCTCCGTCGCGGCGGGGAAGTGTGTGGTGTGCCAAACCCCCTTCTTTGAGCTCGGAAGTCCTGAGGGAACCGTTCTGTGTGAGCTGGGTTCCCTGATTTGGTTGACAGTCTGCCTGGATTAGGTTTTATGGAAGAAAACAACAACGGCAATAGTACCCAGTTACTTCTGAAGCGCAACATTCCCATCAAGGTGGTGGTTACCTCCCTCTGGAAAAGCGAGATGCAGGAGCAACTGCAACGGCAAATCCAGGCCACCGATGCTCAAATGCAGCAACTGGAGTTTCAAGGCAAGCGGGCGATCGCCGAACTGGAAAAGCAAAGTCCCAATCCGAACAGCCCGCAAGTCCTCCAGCAGGTGGAGGCGGTGAAAAGCCGAGTGAACGAGCAAAAAATTAAGCTCCTCGATCAAAAAAATCAACTCCTGCAACAGGTCAACCAACTGGGCACGCTGGAACTCAACCAAGAGGTGCTGCAGGGCAATGTGGAGAGTTTCTTCCGGGTGCAGCAGGGGGATAATCTCATTCAAAAAATGCAGGTGGAAATCCTCCTCGAAGATGGGGTGATCAAAGAGATTCGGGGGAACCCATAAGCGCTATACCCACCTCACAATTCCCGCAGGGATCCAAAATTTGCCATTCCTGCTTAGCCTGTGGAAACAATAGGTGACAATAAGTAACAGCCTTCGCCTGCCTGAGTTAGACAGTCGGGGCTGGGCAAAGTTGTTCACCCACGAGATGGATCCCCATGTCTGAGTTCGTTTGGTCAGAGCCTGAACCCCTTGAGGATCTGCATCTCCCCGACTGGCTCCTGACAACAGCCCAGCGCCGTCGCCTCAAAGCCCTGTTGGTGTTGGTGCTGGTGTGGGGATTGGTCAGCTTGATGCATCTGCTTCCAGTGGCGCGCTGGTTCACCATTGGCCTCGCCACCTTGATGGTGATCCATATCAATCGACTGTTTCGTCTGCAGCCGCCCGCCCCTCCACCCCCCCTGAGCTGGGATCCCCAACAAGAGCTGGATCCCGAAGCTGAGTCCTCTGAGGCAAAGTTGCCAGCCTTACCCCGCGTGGCTGTGCTGATCCCGGCCAAGAACGAAAGTGCAGTACTCCCCCGCCTACTCGACAGCCTGGCTCAGCTTCAGTACCCCACCAGTCACCTGGAACTGTGGGCCATTGACGACGACAGCAGCGACACCACCCCCGATATTCTGCGGGAAGCCCAAACGCGGATCCCGCATCTGCGGGTTTACCCTCGGCAGCCGGGGCGCGGTGGGGGGAAATCCGGTGCTCTCAATGAAGTACTGCCCTTCACCCAAGCGGAGATCCTCTTGGTGTGCGATGCCGACTCCGTGGTGCCGTCGGATTTTCTCACCCGTACCCTGCCATTGTTTGCCCAAACTCAACGGGCCAGTCGGCGCGCGGTGGGTGCGGTACAGGTACGCAAGGCTATCAGCAACGCAGGGATCAACTTTTGGACAAGGGGGCAGGTGGCGGAAATGGCCTCCGACAGTTACTTGCAACAACAGCGGGTAGCCGTTAGAGGCATTGGTGAGCTGCGGGGCAATGGCCAACTGATACGGCGGGATGTGCTGGAAAAATGCGGGGGCTGGAACGAAGGCACCCTGACCGACGACCTGGATTTAACCTTCAAGCTGCACTTGGCGGGTGTAGATATTGCCTTTCTGATGGAGCCAGCCATTGCCGAAGAAGGGGTGACCTCCTGGCAAAGCCTCTGGCACCAACGCTGCCGCTGGGCGGAAGGGGGCTACCAACGCTACCTCGATTATTGGCCAGGGATCCTCAGTCGCCGCATGGGGGTGGCCAAAACCCTGGATCTGTGGGCCTTTTTCATTTCTCAGTACCTGTTGCCGATGGCTCTGGTGCCCGATACCCTCTGGGTGTTGTTCACGGGTCATTCCTCGGTGCTTTTACCCCTAAATGCCCTGGTCATGGGCTGCTTGACGGTGGCCTTTTATCGCGGGCTACGCCAAGTGGAGGGCCTACAAGGACGACAACTGTGGTGGCGCACCGCACTGGGTTTGGTCTACATGCTGCACTGGCTCCCGGTTATGATTGCTACAACGGCGCGGATGTGTGTGCAGCCCAAACGGCTGAAGTGGGTGAAAACGGTTCACCACGGAGCGGTCTAGAGGAGGTTTGGAGAAGATCTGGAGATTCTGTCAAGGGATCCCTTGGATCCTGTTATCCTAGTCAAGCGCATCAAGCGCAAATCAAACACCATACCGATACTACGGCCCGACTATGGCACGCCTTTACTACGACACCGACGCCAATTTGGAGCTTTTGGCCGACAAAACCGTTGCCATCATCGGTTACGGCAGCCAAGGCCATGCCCATGCCCTCAACTTGCACGACAGCGGTGTCAAGGTCATCGTCGGTTTGTATCCCGGTAGCCCCTCCTGGCCGAAAGCAGAAGCCGATGGGTTGATCGTCAAGTCCGTGGCTGATGCTGCTGCTGCCGCCGACTGGGTGATGATTCTGCTGCCGGACGAAGTTCAGAAGGCCATTTTTAACAGCGAGATCCGTCCCCACCTGCAAGCGGGCAAGGTCCTGTTGTTTGCCCATGGGTTTAACATTCACTTTGGACAAATTCAGCCCCCGGCGGATGTGGATGTGATCATGGTGGCGCCAAAAGGCCCCGGACATCTGGTGCGCCGCACCTACCAAGCTGGCGAAGGGGTACCCTGTCTATTTGCCGTGCATCAAGATGCTTCTGGAATGGCACGGGATCGGGCCATGGCCTATGCCAAAGGAATTGGCGGTACGCGAGCCGGCATTTTGGAAACCAGCTTCCGGGAAGAGACCGAAACTGACCTGTTTGGGGAACAGGTGGTACTCTGTGGTGGCCTCACAGCCTTGATTAAGGCGGGTTTTGAAACCTTGGTGGATGCCGGTTATCAGCCGGAATTGGCCTACTTTGAGTGCCTGCATGAGGTGAAGCTGATCGTGGATCTAATCGTCGAAGGTGGCTTGGAAAAAATGCGCCACAGCATCTCCAACACCGCTGAGTACGGCGACTATACTCGTGGCCCCCGCATTGTTACCGACGAAACCCGTGCTGAAATGAAACGGATCCTGGCCGAGATCCAAACCGGACAATTTGCCCGTGAATTCGTGCTGGAAAACCAAGCGGGCAAACCCGGATTTACTGCCATGCGTCGCCGCGAAGCCGAACATCCCATCGAAAAGGTGGGCAAGGAGCTGCGGGCCATGTTTAGCTGGCTGAAGAAATAGGCAGAGATGGGCAATTTTTGTGCTGGATCTGAAGCTGCTGCGGGATCACCCCGAATATGTACACCAAGCTCTCCGAAACCGGCGAGCAACTGTGGATCTGGACGGGATCCTCAATTTGGATCGGCAACGGCGACAGTTGGAAACCCGGCGGGGATCCCTGCAAGCAGAAAGTAACAGCATCGGCAAAAAAGTGGGTGAGATCATCCGCCAAGGGGCGGATCCCCAGGGATCCGAGGTGGCAGCCCTGCGGCAGCGGGGGGTGGATCTCAAAGCTGAGATTGCTCAACTGGAGCAGCAGGAACGGCAGCTGGAGGAGCAGATTCAGTTGCAATTGCTCACGCTGCCCAATTTGCCCCTGCCCATCGTGCCCATCGGCCAAGATGAAAGCGAAAACCGGGAAATCCGTTGCTGGGGAGATGAGTTGAAGCCAACCCATAGCGTCTTACCCCATGATGAAATCGCTGAGAAATGGGGTTTACTGGACTTCGGTCGTGCTGTCAAGGTAGCCCAAAGCCGCTTTGTCGCCATGATCGGGGCGGGGGCAGCCCTGGAACGGGCCTTGATTGCCATGATGTTGGATCGCCATATTGAAGCCGGCTATACCGAGGTGATCCCCCCCTTTTTGGTCAACAGCGCTGCTCTGCAGGGAACTGGGCAGTTGCCCAAGTTTGCCGAAGATAGCTTTCGCTGTGCAGAGGATGATCTTTGGTTGATCCCGACGGCGGAAGTTCCCCTCACCAACCTGTACCGGGACGAAGTGATTCCCGCCGAGCAACTGCCCCTTTATTTCTGTGCCTATACCCCCTGCTTTCGCCGCGAGGCCGGTAGCTATGGCCGCGATACCAAGGGCCTAATCCGGTTGCACCAGTTCCAAAAGGTGGAGATGGTCAAGGTGACCCACCCGGATCAATCGGAAGTGGAGCACGAGAAGCTGGTACAGGATGCCGAGGCCATTTTACAGATGCTGGAGTTGCCCTACCGCGTTGTGGAGCTGTGCACGGGGGACTTGGGATTTTCAGCAGCGCGTTGCTTCGATCTGGAAGTGTGGTTCCCCTCCCAAAATCAGTACCGCGAAATCTCCAGTTGCTCCAATTGCTGGGATTTTCAGGCCCGACGGGCCAATTTGCGCTGCAAAGAAACCGGCCAAAAGGGAACTCAGTTTGTCCATACCCTGAATGGTTCTGGGCTGGCGGTGGGAAGATCGTTGGCGGCTCTGTTGGAAAATCACCAGCTGCCGGATGGCTCGATTCGCATTCCCAAGGCATTGCAGCCTTTCTTAAGCCCCCGCTTTCTCTCAAAGGACGGAATCCTGATCCCAACCCCCTGATTCCTCTTCCCTATCCAGTCTTGGCCAATCCGGCGGGATCCGAAGATAAATCTAACCCTACCTTGGTCACCTCTTGGACTCAAGACTTGCCCTTGATGCGATCCAACTCCGCCTGCAATTCTGCAATTTGCTGTCGTAGGCGGGCTGCTTCCGAAAGCTCGATGGCGGTGCCAGCCTCATCGGCTTCGTCGCCAATGTCATCAATGCTGATCCTGCGAGGGCCACTGCCTTGTCCCGGTTCCCCTTTGCGGTTGGCATTGGCAGCCATGGTGTCCATAAATGCGCGCGCCTCTTCAGCGCTCATGGCTCCTCGCTCCACCAACTCATCCAACAAGGCCTGGGCTTGCTTACGCAACTCAAACAGACGGCTGCCCGCCTTACCTGCTACTTTTGCAGCATTGTCTGCCGCCACAGCGGCCAAACCCATGCCGAGATAGAAGGCTTTCTGGGCAAAATTGGCAATGGGATTGTCTGTCTCAGCCATGCGTGGTGTGTTGCCAGTGCAATGGTGGATGGACTTAGAAAAAACGGAATAAAAAACCAACTCACCCAGCGCAGCGAGAGACTGAGTGATAATGGGCGACCCGGGTTGACGCGCCTGCTCAAAGCATCCCGTGGTGCTGCTACCTTCCGATCCTGACACGGTTTGGGCGTCGGAGCCGCACGGACCCAGGTCTTCAATTACCCTAGCACTTTTCCCGTCCGGCTGTTGGGTGGGGATCCCGTTTCTTTCTTGGGGGTCAGACTGGGGCTTAGGGGCGGGAGGAAATACCCAACACCAGTCTATTTGCAAATTCAGGGGGTCTCAGGCGGTTCCAGATAAACGGGGATCCGCTCCACAGCTGTATCGCTGCGTTGAACCTCTTGTTCTTGGGCCTGGGGAATGGCCACCGGCAAGCTGACGGGCTGAGCCACAAAACAGCTGGCCACAGGCAGGGCTTGTTCCAGCTCGTCGAGGGGGCGCGGAATCACCGCAATCGCGTGCAATTCTCCGATGCGCTCCGCTTCGTACATGCCAGCATCGATGGCAATCGCCACATTGGCTACTGTGCCCCGTATAATTGCCGTACAAAGGCCATCCCCAATCGTTTCATAGGCGGCCAGTTGCACATCGGCGGTTTTCAACATCGTATCGGCAGCCCCGACCATGGCCGGGAAACCCCGTGTTTCTAGCAGGCCCACCGCCAAGTTGCTGAGGCGGCTATAACCGCGATTTTGCGCCAGTTGGGAAAGCTTGTTGCTAATTGGCAGCACCACCTCCAAATTGGGCAGCGGACGCGGGATCACCAAACTGGAGAGCTCCTCCTGGTCGAAATGACGGGCCAGCTCGATCCCCTCTTCGATGGCAATCCGCACATCGGCAATGCCCCCCCGCACGATCGCGGTACAGTAGCCCCCGGAGGTTTTCTCGAAGCCGATCAGAGTCACCCCGGCTGATTTGGTCATGGCATCGGCAATGCGCACGATCACCGGGAAGCTGCGTGTCTGAATCAGGCCCAGAGAGGTTGACATCGGCATCCTACTTACTCATGCCAGTCTAGCTATCGTTGGAGGAGAGCGCCTGTCGATGGGGGTAAATCTTGCCCAAGAGCCGATCCAGCTCCGAGTGCCCCGGGATCCCGTTCAGTTTCCGGAGCTTCATGGGGCGGAGCTTTTCTTCAGCTTGCTGAGCGGATTCCTGCCAGCGACGGGTTTGCTTCTCTACATTAGCCACCGGAGAATCGGGGGGTGGCGGTGGCACAGATTCTGGGGATACTGCTGCCTGCGCAGGTTCTTCTGCCTGGGTAGAGTCGCTGGTGTTTGCCGCTGCGGAATAGGTGGGATCCCCAATTAAAGAGCCGGGAGGAATCACCTGTTGCTTGAGAATGGAGCAGTTCAGAAGGGTGGTTTCGGAGCCGATACAGGCATTGCTGCCAATGGTGCCCTGCCCGATGACCAAGACTCCCGTTCCCAAAGTTGCCCCCGCCTCGATGATCAAGGTTCCTCCCTGGGCATGCAGGATGGATCCCATGCCAATACAGACTCCCCGCCCAATCTGGATGCGACAGCCGGGATTGGCTCGCAACAGCACTCCTGCCCCGATTCCCGCCCCAGGCTCGATATGCACCTCACCACTGACGAAATAGCGGGTTTCGCTGACTTGGCTGGGCAAGGCGATAAGCGTCCACAGATTTGGCAGAGTAGAGGCCAAGATGCTCCTCATCGCTAGGGGGTCGGGCTCAAGCCCAACAGGTTAACTACGGAAGGGATCCCTTAGGGGGTTTGGATGATCTGCTCCAACACCCGCCGCTTGGCCTTGGGATCAATGCCCAACAGGCGCACATATTCGCCCCGATGCTCCTCTAGACAGGCTTCTAGAGCCGCCACCACCTGAGGGATCTGGGTTGCTTCGATGGGGCTACAGCTTTGCCAAGAGGAGGTGCGGAATCGACGCTTATCCGCGTGTTCGGTACCGATGCGATAGCCTTGGCCGAGTAGCTGTTGTACCTGTGTCAAGACTTCGGCATCAAGACGGGTGGAGGAGGGGGTGGAGGCACTGGTAGAAGATGGGGCGATGGGGGTGGAGGGGGATCCTGCCATCGAGGGCGAGCGGTGGGGTGTTTGAACAATCTTCTCAAAGACCCGTTTTTTGGCCTTGGGGTCGATGCCAATCAGGCGCACATACTCGCCGCTGTGTTCCGCCAATGCTGCGGTCAACTTGGCCAGCACCTCCGGCCCACGGGTGGCGCGAATGGTGGGGCCACTCTTCCAAGATGAGGTCTTAAAGCGACGTTCATCCGCGTATTCATAGCCGATGCGATAACCCTGGGCCAAGAGACGATGAACTTCCTCCTGCAGCCCCAGCTCTAACCCAGCGGTCCTTCCTCCAGACGCAGCCCCAGCAGCCTTGCCTCCACCAGCAGAACTGTGACTCACCTGCCCTTGCGGGGTTTGAATCACCTGCTCCAGAACCCGCCGTTTGGCCTTGGGATCAATCCCCAGCAACCGCACATATTTCCCTGAGTGCTCCGCTAGAGCGGCTTGGATGGCAGCGAGAATCTCGCGGGGTTGGCCACTCAGGTTACCCAACGTTTGCCAGGAGGAGGTACGGTAACGACGGGCATCGGCGGCTTCTAGCCCGACTCGATACCCCTGTGCCAACAGGGATCGGATCTGATCTTCTAGGTTTAGACCCTCGCCGGAAGGGATAGCCGGTGCAGCACTTGCGCCAGGGGCTGACGGGATCCGAGCTGATCCTCCAGCCACTTGGGCAGGGCCATCGGGCGTTTGGATAATCTGCTCCAAGACCCGCCGTTTGGCCTTCGGATCGATCCCCAACAGGCGCACATATTCCCCCTGGTGCTCGGCCAGAATTGCCCCCAACGACTGCATCACCTCAGCTTCGCGGGTACTGGTGATCGGGCTTTCACTTTGCCAGGAGGAGGTACGGAAGCGGCGAGCATCGGCATATTCAAGGCCAACTCGATAGCCCTGGGCCAATAGGGCGCGAATTTGTTCCACCACCTCAGGCTTGAGATGGGATCCACCGCCGTTCCAGCCGTTGGCGCGATGGGAGGAATAGGTCATGGTTGCAGTCTCCGTAGCCGTTTTATGGGTGCTCGATTGCAGTTCGTTGCGGATCGGGGCAATACAGACCAGGTTTTCGCTGCATTGGTAACCCTCCCGCAACGCCTGGTTAATACCGATCACATGCTGGGCAAACTTGGCATCGCTGTCCTGGACATTGGGCAGTCGGTCGGCTTCTGCTTGGGTGGTGATGATCGAGCCGGAGGGCACATATTTGCCAGGGGGGATTTCTACATCCTGAATCAGACAGTGCAACATAACGATGCAGCCATCCCCGACCCGGGCGTTAAATACTGTCGAGCGAAAGCCGATAAAGCAGTTATTACCCACATAGGCTGGCCCATGAATCAGGGACATGTGAGCGATGGAGGTATTCTTCCCGATCCAGACAGAGTAGGGCTTGCCATCTTCCCCAACAACCCGTCCCTGCTCGAGGCCATGGATCACCACCCCATCTTGAACGTTGGATCCCTCGCCAATGTGAAAAGGGGATCCCTCGTCAGCTCGGATGGAAGTGCCCGGCGCAATCAGCACCTGCGCTTCCACCCGCACATCCCCAATCAAATTGGAGAAGGAATGCACATAAGCAGAGGGGTCGATATCGGGTTCCGCCAATTCACGAGACCAAGGGGTCGGCGGCGCAGCATAGGTACGTACAGGCATATCCAAGAGCCTCGAGAGCGTATCTGGGGGAAGTGAATCGAAAAAAGTGGGAAATCGTTAAAGTGGGGCTAGCGCTGATCTCGCTTGTTGTAAAGGGAGCGCCCACTGACGCTAACCGTATCGATAATCGCCATGACCACCGCATCCAGAGGGCGAGCTTCATTCCCCTGCGGCTGGCGGGCAGCACTGCCCTGGCTGACCAGTACCCACTCGTCGGTTCCGGCCCCCACAGGATCGGCGGCCACTGCGTAGTCCGGTTGCGGCTGCCCCTGCAGATCGACGTACTGCACCAACAGAAACTTAACGCCCGTCAGGCTGGGATCCTTCTGGGTGCTGGTGACGGTGCCCCGGACGATGGCGATACGCATCAGGGACGGGTGAAGGGACGGATGGCATTTACCCCTTCGCGGAACTGGGCCACATCTTCCGTATACCGAATCGGAAGAACATACTCCAAGTTTTCGTGGGGACGGGCGATGATGTGCCAGGAGAGCAGTTGACCGCCATTGACCCGCTTCACAGAGTCGATCCCGGCAGACACCGAAGCCTGCACTTCCGAGACATCACCGCGCACGATTACCGTGACCCGGCCACTGCTGATTTTTTCGTAGCCCACCAAGGTGACACGAGCTGCCTTCACCATGGCATCGGCGGCCTCCACCACTGCGGGAAAGCCCAAGGTTTCAATCATGCCGACTGCAATAGCCATATGTACTCCTTTGCTGAAATGCGAGGGTAGGGTGCGAATGTGGACTCAACACCAAAACTGCGGAGCCTAGCCCCATTGCCGTATTACCGTTACCAAGTGTTTGCATCACCCCAGGGATCCCTGAGGACATCCAACCCTTAGGTACGGAACTGCTCGACCGCTTCGGTGTAGCGAATGGGCAAGACAAACTCTAAGTTTTCGTGGGGACGGGCAATGATGTGGTGAGACAGAATCTCGCCACCACTCACCCGCTTGGCCGACTCCAAACCAGCGGCCACCGAAGCCTGCACTTCCGAGACATCACCCCGCACGATCACCGTGACCCGGCCACTGCCGATTTTTTCGTAACCCACCAAGGTAACGCGAGCTGCCTTCACCATGGCATCGGCAGCTTCCACCACTGCCGGAAACCCGCGGGTTTCGATCATTCCTACTGCGATAGGCATATCAACTCTCCATTTTCTCCATTTTTGGACATTGAGTTCCTGAACGTCGCAAAACCAAGCAATGAGGCAAATTTATCTCGCTTATTGGGTTCGCTTATGCGATCTCGTCAGAGCGGAATTTCTGCCCAAACCTTGCTCAAAAGGCCATCTTGGCTAAACCTCGACCGACCACCAGGAGGGCAAAGGCACTAACTCTGAGAGACAATCCATGTCTTTCTTGCATCAATCTCCCATAAAACTGATCATACAAAATCGATCAGGATGACCCAGAGGAAGGTTCTCCGACTTAACAAAATGATATCCCCAATTGATCCTGAACAAAAATCAATATTTTTAATTAGCTTGATAGCTTTTTATTAAGAGAGACTAAATTACTATCAATTAAAAAATAATTCTTGACATTGCAGCTCTTTCGCGAGTCCCTTCGCAGGGCATCTCGTATGGCATCGTTCCCAAGCGCACTGGCTCATGATCGGTCAGGGACACAAACATTGTGCTCGAAAGCCGACATTTCCTGGTCTCTACCCAGCATCAAAGGGCTGTGTTACCAATAGGCTCACCTGATCCCGACCGTTTAACGGCGTAGGGAGTGGGGTACCTCCAAGCCATGGGCTGCCATCAAATCCGGGTTGCTCATCACTGCGGTTGGGGATCCCGCTGCCCAAATCCGGCCCTGATCCAGCAGAATCACCCGGTCGCACACCTCCAGAACCAGTTCCAGATCGTGGGAAGCCAGCAGCAGCGTTTGCGGAGTGTGGTGCAGAAACTGAATCAGTCGCCGTCGCGCTCGCAGATCCAAGTTGGCGGTCGGCTCATCGTAAAGAACCAGTTGCGGTCGCATTGCCAGGATCCCGGCAATCGCCACCATGCGTTTTTCACCACCCGAAAGCTGATGGGGAGGGCGCTCGGCCAAGTGTAGGGTACCGGTGTGGTGGAGCGCTGCCTGAACGCCAGCGGCGATCTCCTGTTCCGAACCACCCAAGTTGCGCAATCCGAAGGCCACATCTTCGGCAACAGTAGGGGCAAACAGTTGATCATTGGGATCCTGAAACACCAACCCCACTTCCGGGCGAAACTCCCCTGGCACAAGCGGCTGCCCCAACACGGTCACGTGGCCAGAGTGAATCGGCAACAGACCACAGAGGGTGAGGAACAGGGTAGTCTTACCCACGCCATTCGGGCCAATCACCCCCAGATGCTCCCCAACCTTGACCTGCAGATCGATCCCTTGCAACACGGGTGGATGACCGGGGTAAGCCATCCACAACTGCTTGGCATCCACTGCCACTTCAGGGGGGGGCGGAACGTTCATAGGGGTTTAGGGCAGCTCTAGCTGCCAACGCTCTTGGCTGGCGCTAGGGGTGAGTTGCAAGGTAGGGACAGTGGGACTGGTCAGATCAATGTGGATAATTTCTTCAGGGGTGCAGTCACAGTAACGGCGCAGATCCCGCATTTGGTTGAGGGTTTGAATTTGTAGCGCCAATCGGTCGGAAATGGGTCCTAGGTAGACATTCCCCAGCTCGGTGCGCAAGGTGATCCCCTCGCCCCCTTGCCAATCCACCGCCTCGATCGGAATGTGAGACTGCTGCAGAGTGTTAAGCAAAAGCGCCCATTGCTCCGGGGTATGGCTCTCCCAACCCAGTAATTCCAACTGGGGCAGAGGACGGGTGGAACGATCGGCAGTACTACCAAGAGCACTATTTTTTTGAAAATCCTGAAAAAAGTTGAGGGCCAGCCAGTTGCCTTCAAGATCCACCAAACCCAGTTGATCGGCCCGCATCGCTCGCGCCACTGGTTGTCGTTCTCGAATCTGGACGATCACACCTACCGGCAGCAGCCGTCGCCGCACCTGAACACTTTTGATAGGAGAAGGTTGAGTCGGAGATCCGAGCAGGGCCTCTTCTAGAGCAACAGGTTGCACCTGCCAAATATCGAGCGGATAGCGCAACGGCAACTGGGAGCGCACCCAATCGGGATCCACCCAATCGGTACCTTCTACCTGGATCTGTTCTGGCTGGCGGATCTGCCAGTAGGGCTGTCGTAGCCCCAGCACCAGCACCGCCAGGACAGCCATTGAACTGGTCAGTCGCCAGGACCCTTGCCAAAACCGACCACGCCGTTGCTGACGGAGAAGTCGGCGGCGCTGCAACAGTTGTTCGCGTGTGGGAGGAGCCAGAGGAACCATCAAACCACCTCAACCCAGCCATTGCTGTGGAGATGTGGAGCTGTGAATGCTCCTAATTCAGCCACCAATCTCCTCCACTTGATCTACCCGCAGCCAAATGGTGGGGGTAGGGACAACACCAAACTTGATCTGCAGGTAGTCGTCTTTCATATCCACCACCTCTCCAGCGGTCTCGAAGACGTAGTTGGGGATGAAGGCATCACTGGCTTGGGCTTCTAGGCTCCCTTCCAAGTGTTCGCGGACGGCTCGTACTAAGCTTCCCCGTTTAATCGCCATAGCTCCTCCTCAAGCAGAACGTTGGGTGACTGGTTCAATTAGCATTCGATTAGCAGTTGTATCATGTCTGTTCCTGCTGCGATGGAGAATTTCAAAAAAACACGGGATCCTTCATCCTTTGGTGCGTCTCTAGAATTTACGGGTTGAATTGGGAATCCCACGCCATAATCTTTGATTCGGTGTTGGGAGGATGTCAGTGAATGCCCTCACTGCGCTTGGCAATCGGCATGCGCCAGCCGGTTCCAAAGGCCCGATCCGTGATTCGTAAGCCAGGGGGGGCTTGGTGTCGCTTAAACTCGGCGATTTCTACCAACCTCAAAACCCGCTGTACCGTCTCCGGATCATACCCTTGCGCCACCAACTCCGGGCCTGATTGGTGCTGTTCGATGTGTCGCTGCAGGATCCCGTCCAGAATCTCGTAGGGGGGTAGGCTATCGCTATCCTGTTGCTCGGGCCGCAGCTCCGCGGAAGGGGGCTTGGTTAAGGTAGAGCGTGGGATCCGCTCCTGTTGTCGGTTGATCCAATGGGCCAGCCGATAAACCCAGGTTTTGGGCACATCAGAAATCACCGCCAGTCCACCGGACATATCTCCGTAGATGGTGCAGTAGCCCACCGCCAGCTCCGATTTGTTGCCGGTGGTGAGCAGCAGCCGCCGAAACTTATTGGACAATGCCATCAGGATTGTGCCGCGAATGCGGGATTGCAGGTTTTCTTCGGTAATATCGGGGGGCAGTCCGGCAAAGGTCTCCGCCAAGAGGTCGCGGTAGCTATCCATCACAGATTGAATTGGCAACTTCAGGGTGGGGATCCCCAGATTCTCGGCCAGTTGATAGGCATCTTCTAGGCTGCCTGGGCTGGAGTAGGGGGAAGGCATCAGCACTCCCAACACCTGTTCTGGCCCAAGGGCGGCAGCAGCAATGACTGCCGTAACGGCGGAGTCGATCCCCCCAGATAACCCCAACAGCACCGACTGAAATCCACATTTGCTGACATAGTCGCGGGTACCCAGCACCAAGGCTTCGTAAAGTTGGGCTTCCGGCTCCACAGGCCAGCCAGTGGGCATTGCCGCGATGGAGGGGGATCCCTGGGATTGGGTGAGTTCAGCCAAATCCAGGATGAGATGATCCGGTTGAAAGGCAGCAGCCTGGGCCACAACTTGCCCTGAGCGATCCAGGGCACAACTGGCTCCATCAAAGATCAAGTCATCATTGCCCCCCACCTGGTTCACGTAGAGGATCGGCAAAGCGTGCTTGCGAGCCAGGGATCCCAGCATCTCCACCCGCAGCTTTTGTTTGCCCAGACTAAAGGGGGAAGCCGAGAGGTTAATCAGGAGATCAGCACCCGATTGGGCCATCTGTTCGACCGGATCCCGATGGTAACGACGGTGTTGCCAAAAATCGCGGTCGTTCCAAACATCCTCACAAATGGTGAAGCCCAAGCGGTATCCCCGGTAGGGAAACGGTTGGGATTGGGATCCCGGTTCGAAATAGCGATCTTCGTCAAAAACATCGTAGGTGGGTAGCAGGGATTTTTGGAACCAATGGCGGATCTGACCTTGTTCCAGCCAAGCCGCTGCATTGTAAAGAGGACGACCTGCGGGAATTGGGTTGGGCAGTACGGATCCCACCACAACCGGGATGCTTCCCGCTAAGTCTTTAGCTAAACGATCCAGGATTTGGTCGGCCTTGAGGATTAAGGCTGGGTAAAGTAACAAATCTCGAGGGGGATACCCCAGCAGCGCCAGCTCAGAGGTAACAGCCAACTCAGCTCCTGCCGCCGCTACTTCCTGCACTGCCTGACGGATCCGCTCAGCATTCCCGCTCAAATCCCCCACGGTATAGTTCAGTTGCAACAGTGCTACTTTCACCCCGTCCCCCTGCACCCACCTCCTTTCCCAGAACAGTGGGCGCTTAATATGGTAGATTTCACCATAAGTGACCCCGACAGGATCGTCAACAGGATCCCGTGATGGGCAAGCTGAGGATAAAGGTAGTCTGATGAGTGGCACTCTCCACTCGCAAAGCCCCCCCCAGATGGTTGGCGATCTCCCTGGCTAAGGCTAATCCCAGACCTGTCCCCCCGTGTTTCCAGGGATCCGGCTGCGAAATGCGATAAAACCGCTCAAAGATAGATTCCTGCTGCTCAATCGGGATCTCAACTCCCGTATTGGTAAATCGCAATTCCAATTCATCAGATCCATCAGAATCCAGAGCAAGAGCTTCTAGGAAAATTTGCCCTCCTGCCGGGGTAAATTTGCTGGCATTGGTGAGAAGTTCCCTAACCACTCGTTCCAACAGGCGGGGATCCGTTTGCAGAAAGGGCAAGCGGGGATCCCAATGTACTTGGAAGTCTTGCTGCCGATTTTGCATGTGTTGTCGAAACTCCTGAATCAGGGGGTCTAAGTACGTAGGCAGGTACAGTCGCTCTTGACGGAGTCTAGGGGCATGATTATCCAGTTTCTGGAGTTCCAGAAAATCATTGATTAGGGAAATCTCCCGTTCGCATTCCTGCTCCAATACCTCGATGTAATGAACCTGCTTCGGATCCAGAGGAGCCGTTCTGGCACTCAACTTTAGCATGCGGATGGAGAGACTGATATTGGTCAGGGGAGTGCACAGCTCATGAGAGACCGTAGCGAGAAAGTTATCCTTCAGCTGATTGAGCTTTTTCAGCTCGGTCACCTGGGCTTGGCTGCTGAGGTAAAGTCTGGCTTGGCGGATGGCAATGGCACACTGTGCTGCCATTTGCTGCACCAAATGAATTTCCCATTCACTAAAGCTTTCCGATATCGGTCGTGCTAACCACAGATCGCCAAGAATGCCCTGATCATCGGCAATTGGGCAAGCCAGCTTCGTGAGGTACGGAGGAGAAATTTCGGGATCCCTAGTTCGATCGAGGTCGCACAATTGAAAACTCCAGCCTCGCCACAGCTGCTCGTAAATAAAGGGAAAGTCTTGCATCCAGATCCGATCGCCAATTCCAGGAGTCTCCAGAGTCGTATATTCGTAGCTGATCTGTGAATAAGTTCTGCGCTTATCGTAAAGACCTATATCACAAAAGATTACTCTTAAAAAAGTACCTAACTCTTGCACCACCGTCTGCAAAATAGTGCTTTCATCCAGCGTTTCGCGCATTTGATGGGTGAGCCGACGCAGGATTGACTCGAACTCTAAGCTGCGCTCCAGATCCTGCGTCCGTTTCTGTACCAGGGCTTGTAACTCAGCTTCACGGGCCTGTTGCATTGCTTCCAACCGCTTACGCAGGGTGATATCTCGCACCAATACAATGGCATCATCCGGTCCAAACGACAGCAGACGGGCTTCTCGGTATTCCGGTATCTTCCCCTGAGAAAGCTGAGGCAGTGGATATTCCACTACTTGAACCTGTCCCGTTTGAAACGCCTGCTCTAGCAACGAGCTAAAATAGACTGTCCAGTGTTCTGGAAAAAGATCTCGAACATAGCGATTGAGGTAGCAATCACTCTCGTAGACCGTGGAAAATCCGCGTGGGGGCTTGTAGGACAAGATTAACCCTTGCCGATCCACTTGTAACAGCATATCGGGGATTGCTTCATACAGGGCACGATAACGGGCTTCACTCCGTGCCAAATCTTCCAGACTGCTTCGCAATTGAATTTCTGCCTTTTTTCGCTCTGAGATATCTTCTAAAAAAGACAAGATAAACAGGGGATCCCCTTGTTGAGATCGCACTGCAAATAGCTGCAGATGAACCCAAATTTCTTTGCCGTCTTTGCGTCGAATAATTTTTTCGTATTCATAGTTATTGATGTACCCAGAAATTAACTCTTCCCAAAGGATTTGTCCCCGCTCTTGATCTTCGGCATGAGGAGTGTAATCCTGTATCTTTAAGTTTAGCCAGTCTTCCTCGTTGTATCCTGTAATCTCCGCCATCGCTGGATTTAGACTGAGGTACTGAGGATTGGGATCAAAGTTCATCAGGGCAATTCCCTGCCCACAGAAATTGAAGATGCCTTCCAGTTGATTTTTGGTTTTCTCGAGATCAGACTTAATGTGTTTGCGATCGCTGATATCATCCAGGAAAGAAACTGCGAACAGCGGCTGTTTATTCTCATCCTTGACCACATATACCTGAGACTTCACCCAGATGACTTGGTTGTCTTTTCGGATGCAGCGATGCTCTAGTTCATAGTGGCTACGCTGACCGTTGACCAATTCCTGCCAAAAGATTTTCAGAGTCTCGACATCGGCTGGATCAGGGATATAGGCTTCTAGAGGTAAAGTTCTCAGTTCCTCTGCAGAATACCCCGTAATCTCGCTGAGGGCTGGGTTCATGCCGTGCGGCTTGGCTTCCGCCTCCAGAGAAATCAGGGAAATGCCCAAGTTACAGGACTCCACAATGCCCCAAAACCGCTGCTGACTTTCTAAGAGCGCCAACTCTATTTGTTTGCGATCGGTGATATCTCGGATCAAACCTAGGACACGGTCTGATCCGTAGGGCACCATGCGAATTTCTCGGTGGCGGGGTTCTCCATTGAGGGTGGTGACGGGATATTCTAGAGTTTGTCGGGATCCAGTGGCCAAACAGCGAGCAATCAGCCTTTGTAATAAATCAGCAACGTCTTGTGTAAACAAATCCCGTACAGATTGACCTTGAAAATCTTGTAGTGGAATCGAGGTGAGGTGGGCATTTTCTGGCGGATAGGTCAGCTCTAGATATTCCCCGTCTTGACTGAGAATGACCAACACCTCAGGAATAGCCCAAATCAGGCTTTGGTAACGGGCCTGGCTGTCTGCAAGAGCTTGTTCAGTTTCTTTCTGTGCCGTAATATCCTCTACATACCCTTCAAAACAAAGCGGATCTCCAGCTTTACTTCGAACCACATAAATCTGCTCTCGCACCCACAGGGTTTGGCCTTGTCTGTTGCGGATTTGAAACTCGTGGGGGGATGGGGAAGGTTGTGGATTGGCTTGCAGCAGTTCTTGCAAAGTTTGGCTGCGGGTGGAGGCTTGCAGATAAAACCGATGCCCAAAATCCGTTAGGTGGCGAATCAGCTGCGCTGTGGAACGATATCCGTAGATCTCCGCTAGCTTAGAGTTCGCAAATAGACACCGCCCCTCCAAATCCAGACGAAAGATCCCGATGGGGGCATTCTCTAGGAGTGCATCAAACCCAGTCAGCATCAGGATCCCCTATGTTTTCACCAGCAGCATTAGAATGTTGAGAGGGATAGCTACCCCTTGATAGTATGTATCATTTTCATCCTGAGCGATGTTTTTTAGGTCATAAGCTTATCTCTGTTTTTTAGGTCACAAGCTTATCTCTCGCTCGCCCAATTAACAGGGAAGAAAGCGCAATTTAGCTCCCCTCTTGCTCTTGTGGTGTGGGACGAATCTGGAAGCCTTCTAGATCCTCAGGTGCTTCCGAACGTCGCTCTAGGGACTCCACCTTAGAACCAGGACTACCCTGTTCACACCAGGCTACCATTGCCTCCACTGCCGATGGGGATCCCTCAAAAACCGCTTCTACTCGCCCATCCCGCAAATTACGCACCCACCCCTGCACTCCTACCTTGCGGGCCATCGCCTCAGTGTAGGCACGAAACCCCACCCCCTGTACCCGTCCCCGCACCCAAACATGAACCCGTACCTTGTCGCTCATGCCGACTGGGATCCTTCAGATGTGTTGGAAGATTCTGGAGCGGATTGAGCTTCAAGGGATGAGGACTCCGTCCCGCTAACGCGAGAGGATTCAGGCTGCTGCTCCAAGCGCCGCATGAGAAGATTCACCAAGCCTGCTAACACCAGGATTCCCAGCGAAATCCCACAGGCATACCCAATCGCTTGCCACAGCACGGGAGACATGAACATCACCTCACATTCGCAAAGCGTTGCGTAGCAATAACGCTTGTGCCGGAGAACTCAACCCCCATGCACCTTAGCAGATGCCGGATCCCTTGAGTTTCCAGGCTCACCGAAACCCTGGGATCCAGAGGCTCTGGATTTGGATGATTTAGAAACCCAAAGCAACCTAAGCAGCCTGCAGTAGAGTCTGAACCGTCTGCTGCAATTCCCTAGCCAAGGGAGAAGGTCGCTGCATGAAAATCTCAGCCAAACGGCGGTAGTACCACAGGGATCCCTGTTTACCGGCGCTGAAGCGCTCCCACACCGCATCCCCCAGTTGCTGCCAATCCCGCAAAATCGAACGGGCATTGTGCAGCTTGTCTGCATTGGCCACCAGCAGGATAGAGCTGGCCAACGGGTGAGCGTCTTCCCTGACCAACTGCTCCAAATGCTGCAGATAGGCTTCTTTGCGCACCCACCAGCTCTCCTGTTCGCGTAAGCGGGACGTAGTCCTCGGATCCCCCTGCGTTTCTGCTTCTCCGTCAGGGGAGCATTGCTCTTGCGGTTCCTTGGCACTGGAATCGCTATTGGTGTCAGTACACCCCAACACAATCTGTAAAACCTTATCCCCAAACTGATCCGAGAGCTGCTGCTCAATCTGAGAGCGTGGGATCCCGGTATTGCGGGGGCCATCCTCCAAGCTGTCATGGAGCAAAGCGGCAATCGCCTCATCCTCATCTGCCCCATGTTCCAGAGCGGTGGCAGCGACTGCCAGCAGATGACTTAAGTAGGGGATCCCACTGCCCTTACGGACTTGGGTGTGGTGCAGCTGGTGAGCATAAGTCAGGGCTCGGGCAAACCGGGGGCCGCAGCGTGGCGGCGTTGCGCTGTTGCTTTGCAACGCGGGTGCAACGGGTTGAAGGGATCCCTCCTGACGGCCCTCCTGAGCATTCGACAACATGATTAGTCCTCCTAGTCCTTTCAAGCAAGAAATTTATTAATTAAGCAGAGGGGACCTGCTTAGCCGGGAGAGGGATCACCTCCCGCCCCCTGTCCAGCATGCGGGAAAGCTCCACAAAGGGAAACTGGCGCCTCATCTCCCACTGGGTATGCTGTCCAAAAGCCGCCACCTCAACCTGAACCCCTTGGGACTGCAAATGCTGGAGCGCTCGGAGAAAATCTCCGTCTCCGCTGAGGAGAATCACCCGCCCATACCGACTCACCAACATATCCACGATCATTTCCCCATCCATGTTGGCCTTGCTGCCTCCATTGGCGAAGTGAACCACTGGTTTCCGGTGCAGATGGAACCCTAGCTGCTCTAGGTACTCGTGAAAGGCTTTTTGCTGTGGATCTTTGGGATCCCATCCGCTGTAGAAGTGGATCTGCGCCCTCTTGGCTGAGGATCCCAACAGACGTGGAATCAGCGATTCGTAATCCAGGGATACCCCCAAGTCGCGGGCACTGGCATGCAGGTTAGCTCCGTCAATAAATACCCCGACCCCTGCTCGCCTTGGCGGGATGGAGTCCTGGCAGGGTTGTGACGAAACAGCGGCCTGCTGTTGCTGGAGCTTTTCCAGCTGTTGCTGGAACTTGTCAATCTGGGATTGGACTTGGTTCAGTTGTTTCTGCAACTGCTGCTGGGTCTCCTCCAGATGCGGTAGAGCTTGGAGTTTGAGTCGCTGCCAATCCTCTTGCAAGAGGTGAAGACGTTGCACCAGCGGAGCCATCTGCTGCTGTATAGAGAGATGAGAACGGGGTTGTTCCTGGAGCTGCTTGACCTGCTCCGCCAGGGATCCCACCTCCGCCAAAAGCTGCGTTACCTGCGCATCCACCGCCGGCTGCGGCGAATGGACCAGGGGAGCAGGAGTGGGCTGCACCGACTGAAGATGCTGTTCAACCCGCTGGAAGATCTGGTGTTGCTGAATTCGCCACTGTTGTTCCCAGCGATTGGAGTGCTCCACCAGCCACCGTTCCCACTGTTGTTCCCAGCGATTGGAGTGCTCCACCAGTCGCTGTTCCCATTGCTGCCGTTGCCATCGCCCATGAGCCAGGGCCAGCGGCACTAGCCCAAAGGCTATCTGTCGCGTCAGCACCGTTAATACCAGGGATCCTCCCCAAATCCAGGCCTCATGGGACTGTATCGCTCTTCTCATACCGCCACTCTCCTAGGGTTTAGATTGGGTTTATTTCACTTCCTGTAGGGTTGACATACAACGTCTGTGTAACCTGCATAACGTCTGTGCAACGGGCCTGAATCCCAATATCCGAATACCTACGATGGGAAGTCGATTCAAACCCTCTGCACCCCCAGTTGTAGAGGCTATTGGAAGGGATCCCTTCCATTCCCGTTAGCGGGACGGCATCCTCAAGGGTCAAAACCTAGTTCATTCTGGGAATAAGGCGGCGCACCGCTTGCACCAGTTCTTCGGGCAAAGCAGTGCCAGGAATCCAGTGCAGCTGCAAGGGGAACTCCGTCCCGCTGAAACGAACAGGTTGATGGCCGACAGGCAGAGGCCCCTGAGGGGAAGTGTGCAGAATGGCCAGACCGCGCAAATTGCCTCGGTCTTGACAAAACTCCCGCCAAGGTGGAATGGCTTCTGGATCCCGGCTGACCAGCACATAATGGGAGCAGGCTTCCAGCAACGGCTGCTTGTGGGGATCCACCTGACCCCCCACATCCACAATCACCAGGCTCTTTTGCCGCCGCAGATTGAGAATGGCCTGGGCATGAAACCCAAAAAACTCAGGGGTTAAACGGCCTCGGTGCCGCTGCTTCAGAGCCTTGGCTTGTTCCGGTGGTAAATCCAGAGTCCAATTCCCTTCCCCATCCCAATGGGCACGTTGCAGATAGATACCGGGGTACTCCGGCAACAGAGCATGGAAAAGGGCATGGGCAAGACGGCTTTTGCCACTATTTGGCGGCCCCGCCACCATCACCGCCGCTGCTAACCCAGATGGGGGTGCAGGGATCCCCTCCTCAGTCGGCTTGCTATCCCTTGGATCCCTGTCCAGAGCCGCCAGCTGCTGTGGCTTCCATTTCCCCTCCATCCAAGGGATGATCTCCCCCACCCGCACTTCCGGGCTATGGCTAGAGACCACCACCGCTCCCAGGCGGGGGTCATAACAGGCAACCCAACGGGTGAAATGACATTCATGCACCAGCCAACCGTACAGCCAAATCGGAGCCCGCCCCGTCAAAACCACCCCCAGCCGAGGATTCAGATGGTCAGGCAGCTTCAGAGTTTGTAAATCCACGGGGAACATCAACCGATCCGGTCGAGTGAGTTCAATCTCAATCACTTGAAACGATAATCCCCCTTCCAACAGGGTACCGGAGACATTGCAAGGGAAATGGAGTTCTCCTCTATCCGAATGATCCAAATGTTCAAAACGCAAATGAAGCCGTATAGGAGACATAAGTAGAAAAAGGAAAAAGTGAAAAAATCAAAGAACACCCCCAGTATGGAGACAATTGGAAGCAGGGCTTTCCAACCCGCATCCGGGTGGTCAAGCGGCAGATTTCTCTCCTCAGGTTAGGAGCGTGAACCAGAATGAGCCAGTTTGAGCTGCCTTTAACCCTCGAAATCCTGCGCTGGCTAGCAGGCGGGCAACTGGCCGGGCGGTTGGAGCGAGCCGTGCGACTATGGGTGCTGCTGCATTGTTTGTACGGCGAGCAACAATGGCAAGAGCTACCGGAAACCTTTGGCTATGCCCACATCCGGGATCAACTGTTCTCACCCCGGCATCCCAAGCAAGATCCGGAGGTCAACTCAGGGATCCCTTCATCCCTACCTTGTCCAGAAGCCAGTTGTATTTGCCGGCGGCCCCTTAGCTTCTGGTTGACGGATCCCAACCTGCTGGCTGCCTTGAAATCGGAAATCCCGGATCTGGAAACCCTCCTGCTCAGCCGCCCCTTTCAAAAAACCCACCGTACCCTGCGCAAAGAACTAGACTTCCTCAAGGATCAGGGCTGGATCCAACAGATTCAAGCCAACTCCACAAGTCGAGCCAACTTTCGCCGCCGAGCACTAGGAGATCATCCCCAACCCCTGCCATCAACCGCCTCCCTTCCCTTGTCTGATCATCAGCTGCAAAAGATTTATCACATCCTCAATGATGTTGCTTTTGTCCATCCCAATGTAGAAATCCTGTTAAGTGAGATCTGGGGAAAACATAAAGCGCTTCAGCAGCGGATCTTTGTTCAGTTTGAGTATATTTTGTCCCCCGAACAACAAGAACAGGTGGATGAATATCACAACCAACTTGAAACCCTTTGGGCCAACCCAGAACCGGGGATGATTCGCTTTGACTACGCCACCCGCCAACAGGGGATCCGTTCCATCCTCACCTATCCGGTCTGCCTGTTTTACGCCCGTCGCGCCAAGTATCTAACTGCCTTCGGCGAGCGACCCAGTCTAGCTTCCTCAGAACTGCATCATCCAGCCGGAGCAAGAAAAATAGGTTGGTACAATTTTCGCTTGGATCGGATCCAGTCTCCGCTCTTGTCGATTGTTCCCTGGTCGGATCCCATGATTCCTCCAGAACTCATGGCCCTCAAACAACGGAATCAACTCCCTAGCCCAGAAGATGTCCAAACGGAATGGGAGGCCGCTTGGGGATCCGACTTTTATTTACCTAAAGCTTTACTCATCCTGCGATTCCCGCCAGACTTTGCCCGCCGTTATGTCGATAACACAGAACGACATCCCACTTTTAAGCCCATTGCCTATGAACGGATCCCAGCTTTGGTGAAAAAAGAGATAACCGATCCCAAAGAGCAGGAATACATTTTGCAAGTTCTCCAGCATCGACCCAAAACCGATCGCTATTTCCGCGCCTACGTGCGCGTGGGAGATACCAACCTGACCATGCGTTTACGGGACTGGCGATCCAATGGGGAAGTAATTGCCCCACTGGCCTATCGAGAACAAATGAGACAAGAAGCAGAGGTGGAATGTCAGTTTTATCGATTCCCTCCCCTTCCTCTCACTTGAGCAACTTCAGAAAAAACTCAGACCTTAGTTCCAGAGCCATAGGCTAGGCTACCGGATTGCTCAAGCCCTCGCGATCCCGGCAGGAGACTGTTCAACGGAGGCAACGGATGTAAGAAGAGGGGACTTCCAATTGCAGGTTTGCTGGAAAAGCAACCCTAAGCCAAGCCTGTAACCGCTTGGAAAGGAGCCGACTCCCCCCCATGACCACCCTCTACCTAACGGAGCCTGGAACGGTTGTCCAGTGCCGAAACCAGGCTCTGCTCATCCGTTGGCGTAACCAAGAACGGCTTTGTCGGCTCTCTGAGATCGAGCTGGTGGTGATCCTGCCCGGGATCCAAGTGAGCAGTGGGGCCTTGGCAGAGTTACTGGATCGGGGTATTGAAACCATTTTCCTGCGGGCTGATGGCAGCTTTCGTGGGCGCTTGCAGGGGCCATTTTCCACCTATCCGGAGCTTCGGCTGGCCCAATACCAGAGGATTCATTCCCCTTGGGGGTTGGAGTGGGCTTGCAAAATCGTCCGGGGCAAAATTCGTAACCAACGGGCGATTCTGCAACTGCGCAACCGTGCTACCCGTGGCCGAATTGCCCCCTTGCAGGAGGGGATTGATGTAATTGCTGCCTACCTTCAGCAGTTGGATCGCTCTGTACCGCCCTTAGAACGGGAAACATTGATGGGACTTGAGGGCATTTGTGCCCGCACCTATTACCAATCCTTGCGCCATTACTTTCCCCCTGCCTGGAAGTTCACTGGCCGTAACCGACAGCCTCCCCTCGACCCCATTAATGCACTCCTCAGTTGGGGCTATGGAGTATTGCTGGCACGGGTTTTCTCAGCAGTGGTGATGGCTGGGTTGGATCCCTATCTCGGCTTTTTCCATGCCAATCTGCCCTATCGTCCCAACTTGGTTCTGGACATGATGGAGGAATTCCGACCCCTGGTGGTGGATTGGGCAGTTATCCAGGTGATCAAAGCGGAGTTGCTCACTCCAGAAGATTTTGAACCCTCACCGGATGGAACGGGAATATGGCTGGGATCCCTAGCCAAGAAGCTGTTCTTAGGGGAGTTAGAACGGCGCTTCCGGGAGCCGTTGTTCTATCCACCTCAATCTCGCCGCTTAGCTCTGAGTCAAATTGTGCTGGAGCAAGCCCGCTGGTTAAGCCGTTGCCTAATCAGTGGCGATCTGGATTACGAAGCAATGGGGCTGCGCTAATGCTGTGGTTGGTTTGTTACGACGTAGTCGACGATAAGCGCCGACAAAAGCTGGCTAAGCGGTTGGAGCAATACTGCCAACGGGTGCAATATTCTGTGTTTGAGTGCCCGTTGCAAACTGCCGATCTGGAGGGAAAGTTGGAACGCTTGTGGTTGCCATTGCTAAACCTGGAGGAAGACAGCTTGCGGGCTTATCCCCTAGATGCCACTGCCAAGGAACGGACCAAGGTTTTTGGTGGGCCTCCTCCCTATGAACCTCCCGATTACGTGATCTTCTGACGGGGCAAAGTGTGAAGTTTTGTGCCGGATTTGTCGCAGTTAGGCACTAAAAGCCTTGACTCTTCGGGCGAAGATTTCAAGAAGAAATTCACATGCCACGACTAAATCCATGAGAAACTATGGAATAATGAACCAAGGAAAGCAATTTCCACCTTTGGGGCTAATCCATGGAAGCAAAGTTAACTTTCGTATCTCAGAACCTCCGTGGTGCCTCGCAATTGCACCTTGAAAACCTCATGAATTCAAGCTTTTCCAGAGGTAGGGTTGATCCCTACCTTTTCCCCGCAAGGGGACGGAAACACTTGGGTGTGCAACTGTCGATGGAGCCCAACATCGACGTTGATCCCTACCTTTTCCCCGCAAGGGGACGGAAACGTCTTTCCACCTTTTGAGGTGGGACCCAAACGGGCGTTGATCCCTACCTTTTCCCCGCAAGGGGACGGAAACCGGGAATATGAATCCCAGGTTATCCAACTGCCTATTTTCGTGTTGATCCCTACCTTTTCCCCGCAAGGGGACGGAAACCGACCTTAGCCGCTTCTAGCGGGGCATTTAGCCCTGCTTGTTGATCCCTACCTTTTCCCCGCAAGGGGACGGAAACATTGCTCCCCATGCCGCACACAGGTCTAGGAAGTCCTTTACATGTTGATCCCTACCTTTTCCCCGCAAGGGGACGGAAACCCATGTGCAACCTTAGTGAGCGCAATGAAGTAGAGATAAAGCGGTTGATCCCTACCTTTTCCCCGCAAGGGGACGGAAACGCCACAGTAAGGCGACATAGCCGGACATACAGTCCAGCTGTTGATCCCTACCTTTTCCCCGCAAGGGGACGGAAACCTAACATCGTTTGGATGTGCTGTATCATGTTGTTTGTGTTGATCCCTACCTTTTCCCCGCAAGGGGACGGAAACCCTGCTTGCGCAGGTTGGCTGCCTTCCGGAGGCTCTGTTGATCCCTACCTTTTCCCCGCAAGGGGACGGAAACAGCTCGTTCAGGTTTAGGTACCCGTCGATGTTGGGCTCCATGTTGATCCCTACCTTTTCCCCGCAAGGGGACGGAAACTACGGGACTTTTAGTGTTCAAGTTGTATAGAATATTATGAAGTTGATCCCTACCTTTTCCCCGCAAGGGGACGGAAACACGGTGACTCCGTCACTGTGAACCATGACGTTGCCCAGGTGTTGATCCCTACCTTTTCCCCGCAAGGGGACGGAAACGCCCGAACGCGCCCTCGCCTAGAGGAACACGTTGAATTCGTTGATCCCTACCTTTTCCCCGCAAGGGGACGGAAACTAATAACTGTACCTGGACTGTGATCAGGCTGTGCCCAGACTGGTTGATCCCTACCTTTTCCCCGCAAGGGGACGGAAACTTCACCTGCTTGCGCAGGTTAGCGGATTTCTGCAATAACTGTTGATCCCTACCTTTTCCCCGCAAGGGGACGGAAACGGGTTGCTACCCGCCAAATTAGTGCAGTGGGCGGTTGGGTGTTGATCCCTACCTTTTCCCCGCAAGGGGACGGAAACTGTTAGAAACCTCTGTGAATACAATACAGGGATTATCTGGGTTGATCCCTACCTTTTCCCCGCAAGGGGACGGAAACAGAAGCGGCCAAGGCTGCTTTGGCGGAAGCCAAGAACAGCCTGTTGATCCCTACCTTTTCCCCGCAAGGGGACGGAAACCCCGCTTTAGCGGTTTTGGCAGCCTTCTCAGCGTTCAGCGTTGATCCCTACCTTTTCCCCGCAAGGGGACGGAAACACTGCGGTAGCCACTACCGGCAGCCGCAGTCTACGCGGTTGATCCCTACCTTTTCCCCGCAAGGGGACGGAAACTCTCTAATTGGGGCGGCGTCCCAGATTTTGGCACCGGAGGTTGATCCCTACCTTTTCCCCGCAAGGGGACGGAAACCAGCAGAGGCAACATGGGCAAGTCGTTTGGCAGCAGCGTTGGTTGATCCCTACCTTTTCCCCGCAAGGGGACGGAAACCCCCTACTGTTGACGCAGTAGAGGTTACGACCCCAACGTTGATCCCTACCTTTTCCCCGCAAGGGGACGGAAACTTGTGGTCGGTTTCGTAGTCGGCTTTGTGGCCGGTTGTTGATCCCTACCTTTTCCCCGCAAGGGGACGGAAACTCAGCTTGTTGACCTGGAGCTTCTCCACGGCAGCCGCAAGTTGATCCCTACCTTTTCCCCGCAAGGGGACGGAAACTTAGTCGTGAGCTTAGCCGTGGGCTTAGTCGTGAGCTTGTTGATCCCTACCTTTTCCCCGCAAGGGGACGGAAACCTCAGCAGGCGCACCTCAAGGAAGCAGGCCGTACCCCGCCGTTGATCCCTACCTTTTCCCCGCAAGGGGACGGAAACATTTTCATACCCCTTTTCCCTCTTACATTCCCACCTACGTTGATCCCTACCTTTTCCCCGCAAGGGGACGGAAACTAGATTGTTGTGTAGGTACATGAGCATAGGCTTTTACTGATGTTGATCCCTACCTTTTCCCCGCAAGGGGACGGAAACTTTTAACAGGTTGATTACTTCCTGTGTTGTTGTCATCTTGTTGATCCCTACCTTTTCCCCGCAAGGGGACGGAAACGGCATTCAGCCCCGCTTTGGCGACTTTAACCGCCTTCGTTGATCCCTACCTTTTCCCCGCAAGGGGACGGAAACTTCTAGCCCCGCCTTAAGGGGTTCGTCACCCCACGTGCCAATATTGGGTTGATCCCTACCTTTTCCCCGCAAGGGGACGGAAACGTTTAAATTCATGTGTGGGGCCAACGACAACCCCAGTTGATCCCTACCTTTTCCCCGCAAGGGGACGGAAACTGGGATGGGCCCTCGGGGCCTATCTCAGTGAATAACACCGTTGATCCCTACCTTTTCCCCGCAAGGGGACGGAAACTTAATTGCATCTCGTGTATTAAACAAATCAAACTGTGCTTCTGTTGATCCCTACCTTTTCCCCGCAAGGGGACGGAAACCAAATCAGGATCTGCTAAATCAACGTGCAAGACGCCTGGGGTTGATCCCTACCTTTTCCCCGCAAGGGGACGGAAACCCTAGATGGTACGGACAAACCGGTTTCCATCGGTTACGTGGTTGATCCCTACCTTTTCCCCGCAAGGGGACGGAAACGTGACAATGGCTTTGACACCGAGTCCGACGGCCTCATAGCGTTGATCCCTACCTTTTCCCCGCAAGGGGACGGAAACGCACAGGGACTGTGCTCTGGCTTTCCTCCCGCTCAATGGTTGATCCCTACCTTTTCCCCGCAAGGGGACGGAAACATTCAGGTTTTCCTCGTTTTCTTGCTTTACTTTGGTCCGAGTTGATCCCTACCTTTTCCCCGCAAGGGGACGGAAACTAGATACGCCCGAGAGATGACCCAAAGCTGTTTAGCGTTGATCCCTACCTTTTCCCCGCAAGGGGACGGAAACGATCCGCGGTGGTTAGATCCTGTGTAGGCTGGTGGAGCCAGCCGTTGATCCCTACCTTTTCCCCGCAAGGGGACGGAAACTCGCTCAGCCCGTTGGGCTTTGCGGAGTTCAGAGACTAATAGTTGATCCCTACCTTTTCCCCGCAAGGGGACGGAAACAATAAGTTATTTCTTGGTAGACAAAACTTGAAAAATCGTTGATCCCTACCTTTTCCCCGCAAGGGGACGGAAACCTGACTGCTTGAGCATATTTTTGGCCTTAGCCAATGCAGGTTGATCCCTACCTTTTCCCCGCAAGGGGACGGAAACCCCAACTGCTCAGGGGTGAGCTGGATATTCTCGCCGTTGATCCCTACCTTTTCCCCGCAAGGGGACGGAAACGTACCTTCCTAGGTCTCGCTTGGCAACCTGCCCCAGAGTTGATCCCTACCTTTTCCCCGCAAGGGGACGGAAACTCCCCAATCTACGAGATATTTAGTGATTTTGGCTTGGCTTTGTTGATCCCTACCTTTTCCCCGCAAGGGGACGGAAACGCTGGGAATGACAGTCACGGCGCAACCCGACGGGTTTCAAGTTGATCCCTACCTTTTCCCCGCAAGGGGACGGAAACGATGATCGGTCCAAATCGCGCGACCCGGAATATAGCCATGTTGATCCCTACCTTTTCCCCGCAAGGGGACGGAAACAAGGGGAAAACCTCCCTGAAGAATTAGGCTTATTCAAGGGTTGATCCCTACCTTTTCCCCGCAAGGGGACGGAAACAAAGGTTTCCTCATCAGCCCGGGAATACCCGGCCGTAGCGTTGATCCCTACCTTTTCCCCGCAAGGGGACGGAAACTATGCTTTATTGATTAGCGGGTTAGTAGAATTACGGAGTTGATCCCTACCTTTTCCCCGCAAGGGGACGGAAACTCCCAAGGGCAGCCGTGAAGGCTTCCGTAACCTAGATCTCCCGGTTGATCCCTACCTTTTCCCCGCAAGGGGACGGAAACTGAGGAGCGAAGACTTGGGCACCGATCTGCAGATGGCTGCGTTGATCCCTACCTTTTCCCCGCAAGGGGACGGAAACGCAACTTGTTGCCAGGAAGTCCCCCATTAGCGCCATTCATGGCAGTTGATCCCTACCTTTTCCCCGCAAGGGGACGGAAACTTGGGGTTGGCATCCTAACAGGCGGCTGGCCGCAGATCTGTGTTGATCCCTACCTTTTCCCCGCAAGGGGACGGAAACAAGCCTTCCGGGTTGGGATGCAGTTTCTCTGCCGCTTGCGTTGATCCCTACCTTTTCCCCGCAAGGGGACGGAAACAAAATCCCTCGATACGCCGCCACATATCGGGGACTGTGGTTAATCCCTACCTTTTCCCCGCAAGGGGACGGAAACCTGACACTGAATACTCGTCAATATCTGGTTGTCGTACAGCCTAGGAGACACTAGACGGATTGATAATTCTTAGTTGCTCGCCGCGCCAGCTTGGCATAGGTCTTGACGGTCTCATAAGGCATCTCCAGATCCTTGGCAATCACCTCCAGAGATTCTCCGCTCTCCCGTCGGGCCAGAATCGTTGCCCATAACCAAGCCGTCTTCTCTGCCCGGGATCCCCCTTGCCGTTGGCGCTGAGACAGAAATAGGGTGCTCAGCTCCTGGATTCGTTCAGCTATCTGCTCCTCCTGAGAAGCTCTAGGCGTAGAAACCCGCTCAGCAGCTAGCCAACCCAAGCGGGTTTGTCCCAGTCCAAAGGTTGTTTTGTGGCCGGTGCCGCAGTAGGGGGCAAATTGAAGTAGGGCTTGCACCTGTTGGCGCAGCAACTCAGGCATGCGGGGTGACGCAGCCAACTGAATACAACCAATGAACCCTGTCACGGATCCCTGACGACCTGCCGTGGTTTTGACAGATTCTAGGCGGTATCTTTGGATGGTGACCTCCCTATCCACCCAGTCGAGAAACAGATCCACCTCAATCGGCAGGCCAGAAAAATCATTCCAACGGCGAAGATAGCTGTGAAACAGGTTTTTGGGAACCGGCAAAGGGAGATGATGCCCTCGGTGCCGGAAACTGGTCGGAGATACAAACGAAAGACTGCAAGACCCACTAGAAGGTGCCTGTTCAAGCAGTTGACTATAGGTTCGTGGAGGAAACAAAACTTTCCACCCCCGAATCTGCAGCGGGGATCCCCTTAGTTCCAACCAAGCAGGCAACCGTTGACTCCATCCCCACAGCCAGTCCACCACCTCTGGATTGAGGCCAGTGATTGACCATTGGAAGGGGGTATTGGGAGGGATGACCTGTCGCCCCCCCTGTTCTCGGAACGGCCCCATCAGCCGGGATAGGGTGAAGGGCTTCTCAGATTCTCCATCGTGCAGATAGGCCGACAGACGCGGATGGGTTTGCTCCACTTGGCTTAAGAACCAAGCATGCAATCCCTTCGCATAGTGCGGATCCAAGCTGTAGGACTGGAGAGCTTGAACCTCCAGCGTTATCCCCACCATCTCTCCACCCCTTGGCCACCCCTGACCTGCTTCGGCTGGCAGATCCGAAAAACAAAGCTCGCTGACCATGGCCAACCCCTAACCCTCTCAGAACCTAGCCCATCTCGCCAGTACACCCCTTCAAGAAGAAATTGGAAGGGATCCCTTCCAGTAGAACCTACCCTTAAAAAGACCAAGGGAGAACAACAACCTAAAGAAAATCTTGAATTGTAATCCAATCGATTATGGGCAGTCTATGTTACTTTGCTACTCAGAAAATGATTCCAGTACAGCAGGTGGAAAGCCAGGTTACAGCTTTTCCCCTGTTATAGTTCATAAAGGATCAACTTCTATGCAACAGAGACTGTAGGCTGCCTCAGAACTCGTGTATAGTCGAAAAAAACTGTCGCTGACTCTCTGAAACAGGGTCGGCCTGCTGGACACTGAATCGAACTCAAGATAAAGGAGACTGGCTTATTTTCATTTTTTTCAAAAGCAAGCCCAAAGTAGCTTGAGCGGTAAGGTAGCCCTTCGCATCCAAGCTATCCCAATCCATAGAATCCTTGACCCACCTCAGGAAACTTGCCAGGCACAGAACATGAGTACCGCCAACTCAACTGCTCGGATCGCCACTGCTTTAAGCTGGTGCTTGGCTTGGGGGGAAACCAAGGCTCCCTCCCAGAACCCTGCCAGCCTGCAACAAATGCTCACGGCTCTGCGCTCTGGAGATCAGTCCGGGATCCCGCCCGAATCAGCCGCCCTTGTTCAGCAGATCCAGCAGTTGCAGCAAAACCCCAGTAAGTTCCCAGAAACACCGGCGGAGCTTCAGGCTCTTTATCCAGAGGTTTGGCAACAGACTACCCGCATCGGTCTGGTGTACGGTGGGGCCACCAAGATCAAGGGGTATGTCTTCGAGTCCGCCAAGCTACCGGAGATCCGCGGCGCTTCCGCCCTTCTGGATCGCATTAACCTGATCGATTTACCCGCCTTTTTTGGGGATCCCGAAGATACCTACGCAGGCTGGGCCGATTTGGATGAAACCAGTCGTTCTGCCCTCAAAAGGTTTGTGAAGGATCCTGAGCCGAAGCATGGGATCCACGCTTGGCTCGAGCAACACTATCCGGGGTTAGCCTCAGCCCTGATCCCGGAGCTGATCATTTATTCCACCGGTGGCAATATCCTTGCTTTTTGTCCGGCAGCCTGGGTCAATGATCTCGCCGATGCCATTGAGCGCCGCTACACCCAAGAAACCCTCACCGCCAACGCCTGCGCTGTGGGATCCACCTTTCGGTTACTGGAGTTGCGCTACGGGTTGCTGCGGGATCCGATTGAGGAGACCCCCTGGCTGGATTGGCTCACCCGTAACAACAGCAATCCTCTGGTGCAAGCCTATTACGGCAAAAATGCAAGCCAAAAAGAGTTTGAAAGCCGGAAAAATTTCAACGAATTGGTCGGTCATCTGGCTGCCCAGTTTAACCACCGCCGCAACGGCAACCCGGATCCTAACCGCCCCAGCCGCGCCCATCCTGCCTTCTTTGAGACCCATCCCTATATCCGTCGGGATAGCACCGACCGTCGTTCTGCCATTGCCAAAGCTGAGCTACCCGGTGAGCCTTGGCTTTCGGAAGCCACTGCCCGCAAAGCCCTGGTCGGTCGTCAAGCCAAAAGGATGGAAACTGGCAAGCAAGGATGGTTTCGCAAGTTTCCCGAATGGGATCCCGGTTTTGTGGAAAGTTGGGTGAGTCGTTTCGCACGTTTTTTGGACTCTTCTGAAGGTCGGTTTTATCAAGATCTCTACTATAAAATCCATGAAGAAAAAGCCCATCCTCACGATACCATTGGCGAGGCACAGTCCTTGCGAGAGATTGCCAATGCAAGTAGCGGCTGCCAGGGCTTTGTTGCCTATATCTATGCTGATGGCAACAACATGGGAGGCTATATCCAAAAACAAATCAAAACCCCAGAAGCCTATCAAAGATTTAGCCAGGATGTTTCAGAAGCAACCGAAAAAGCCGTTTATCATGCCTTGGCTCAGCATTTGCAAGCTCATCAAATCCATAGCCTACAGCAGGATTCCGAAACCGGTAAGGAGCGCAACGGACGATGGATTCATCCTTTTGAGATTTTAACTGTGGGAGGGGATGATGTATTTGTTATCGTTCCCGCTCACAAAGCGCTTGATATTGCCACAACGTTTTGTGAACAATTTGAGCAAATACTGCTCTCTAAGTCCAAAGATTATGCTGCCCAGTCTCCTGGGACAATCAAACAACGCTATCAACCATATGGGTCTGACTCTCAATCCGCCAAGCTGTGTCAGCTATCCAGCTCAGCAGGTGTTTTGATCGCATCTGAAGACACTCCGATTTACTATGCTCAAAAACTCACTGATCAACTGTGTAAATCCGCTAAGACCTACTCCAAAAAACTCAAGCCTGCTCATTCAGATTCTTCTGTTGCAACTCTTGATTTTCTCACTCTCAAGTCAGTGACGATGATTGCCTCCAGCATCAAGGAGTTTCGTCAGCAAGCCCTAGAGATTTCCAAAGGAAATCACACCCTTCAGCTCTATGCTGCTCCCTATACTGTACAGGAAGTCCACGGCTTATTGAAAACTGTACAAGCCCTTAAAGTTTCTGGATTCCCTCGTTCACAACTTTACCAAATGCGCAGCTTTTTGGAAAAAGGCAAACGGACTGCCACCCTCAACTACCTCTATTTCCGCACCCGCTTGGGATCCAAAGGTAAGCCCCTCGTGGAAGCGTTTGAACAAACCTGGTGCAAAGCCAAAACCAATGATGGCTACCTCCCCCCCTGGATGCACCTGGGATCCGAAGGTTCATCCAGTGTCTACGAGACGATTTGGCAAGACCTGGTGGATCTCTATGGGTTTGTACAGGTAGAGGGTGCTGATCAAAAAGTCGGTGCTCTAGCAGCCGTGGAGGGAGAGGCATGATTCGACTGGCAGAATTACCCCTTCAGGGCCGTACCACAGCCTCTGTCTCCCTCACCGCCACCCTTTCCTCTGCGCTTTCGGTGGGATCCGGTGGCTCCAGTGGCTCCCTGGCGGACAAACCCATCGTCAAAGATGCCTTTGGCCGACTGTTGATCCCAGGATCCCAACTGAAAGGACGGTTGCGTCATGAATGTGAAAAATTAGCGCGGGGGCTGGGCTGGGCCATTTGCCAATCTCCGGATCCCAACCTGATGTGCCCCAAACGGGAAGGGATCCCGGGTCGTTTTGAGCGCGAGGAGTACCGGGTTGCGGGATATGAGGGATCCCATTGTTGGGTTTGTCAAATCTTTGGCAACCCCACCCTACCCTCTCGCCTTTGGGTGGATGACCTGGTGTGTGATCTTTCTCCAGAGGGCTATGAGGAGGCTCTGCGCCCTGGGGTGACCCTCAACCGTCGCCGCCAAACCGCCGAAGATCAACGGCTCTATTTCATCGAGACCTCTCCCGCAACAGCCCTGAAATTCACGGGATCCCTGCACCTGTTGCCGGATTGTCCATCCTGGGGCAAAGCCCTCATCCTTGCAGCGCTCCATCACATTCATGCCTTGGGAGGGAGTAAATCTGCGGGGTTGGGTTGGCTCACTTGGGATCCCCAATCGCTGGTTCCGCTGCAACCGACCGAGCAAGATTGGGCGCAACTGGGTCAAGGAGGATGGGTCTGATGGAAACTATCCAACTCACCCTTACGGCGGAATCTCCCCTTGCCATTGGTCGCCAAAAACCAGGGGGAGCCATCAGCGAAGCCCAGGACTACATCCCTGGCAGTGTCATTCGCGGAGCAATAGCCGGTTTGATCCTGAGCCAAGCTCAAGCCAATCCCCATGCTCCTCTGGAGGGAGATTTTGCGGCCCTGTTCACAGCGGCTCAGCCCGCCGTTTTTACCAACGCCTATCCAGGATCCCAAAGTAAGGTTCTGCCTGCTACGGCTCTGAGTTCCAAAAATGATCCGGGGTTCAAAGATTCAGGCAAGGATAAGACGGGCATCTTTGACACCCTCATCGACCGCTTCTGCTCCCACAAGCTGGGGATCCCCTTTGACCCGACTGAGCCAGATGGATCCGGGGGACGGGTCGAGCCTTACCGAGGGTTTTACCAGCCCAAGGGATCCCAGTATGAAATGGCTTCAACCGGCAAACGCCTTCTCACCCGTGTCGGCATCAACCGGCGCCGCGCCACCGCTGCCGACCAAATCCTCTATAGCTTGGAGGTGATGAATGAAGGTCAACCCAGAAAGGAGCAACCGATTCGGGCCACAACCTTTAACGGCAAGATTTATCTTAGGGATGCCAAACTGGCGGAAACCCTAACCAGATATATCCAAGCCAATGCCCATCTGCTCCGCTTGGGTGGAAGTGTATCCCGCGGCTTGGGACGGGTCAGGATTGAAGCCAAACCTCAATCCTCCACCCCCTCCTCCCTGCCTCAACGCCTCACAACCTTTAACAAAAAACTTCAAGAGCGATGGCAAGCTTGGCAAATTTTTGCTTCCGCAAAACTACCCTCCGACCGGCAGTATTTCGCTATCGGCCTACAGTCCGGCGCCATCCTACGAGACAACTGGCAGCGAACCACCGTTCTTAGCCCTGCCATGCTGCAGGAAGAGACGGGTATTGAGGATGGATCCCTCTGTCTGGAGCTTGCCTTCAGCAGTTACGACTATGTTTCTGGTTGGAATGCTGCATGGGGATTGTTCAAAGATGTGGATCTGGTCACCAGCCCAGGGAGTGTGTTTCTTTTCAGTACCACTCAGTTGGATCGCTGGATCCCTGCACTGACTGACTTAGAGCAGATCGGCGTTGGTGAGCGTACCAGCGAAGGATTTGGTCAAGTTGAAGTGTGCAGCGAGTTTCATCTTCATTTTTGGGAGAATGCGGTATGACAATCACAACTGACAAGGTTAGTTCTGAGCAGGAGCTTAAGATTCAACGTGGGATCCGCTTAGCAGAAGATGAGCTGGTTACCAGAATCCAAACTGCTCTGGATAATTTTAGGGATCTCAAAAATCTAGAGGAATCTCAGTACCGCAATTTACTCCATGTTGCAACCTCCACAGATAGTCCAGAGGTCATCAAGAACTTTCTTCGCTATCAAGTCGGTCGAGATAACAAATGGGGGAAGGGGAAAAATTCTCTGGCTGAATCCATCATCAAAGATATTGATCATTGGATTCATCAAAAAGCCATTGACATTGCCAAAGAAGCCGAAGTGGCTAAGGGATCCCCCAAAACCAACGAGATTAAGATGGATTTGATCCGTCGATACCTCGGCTATGGTGCCCGCTATCTCAAGTACAAGCGCGACGGGGAATCCTAAGATTCCTGCTATTGACTCCAAGGAGTAATCCATCAACGCAATCAATAAAATCCTAGGGATCCTGCTTTCTTATACGCAGCAGCCTGTCTTAGTTTAGGAAAGAGCCATGTTTGATATCTTCAAAAACCGACTTGAAATCACCGGGATCCTCACCACAGTGACCGCCCTAAGAATTGGAGCGGGACGTTCTACCGAACCCATCGGCTCGGATTTACCCGTTCTCAAAGATGCAGTCGGTCGCCCGATCATTCCCGGCTCCAGCTTCAAGGGTGCCATGCGTTCCCGTTTGGAAAGTTTCTTGCGGGGAATTGATCCAAGCTTGGCTAAGGATCCCAGTGAGTTAACCAGTTCTGAGCAATTTAGGATTATCAATGACCTCAAACAAAATCACAAGAATAACGATGCTGCCTTAACGGAAGCTCTCTTGGGGGTTACGGATCTGGTGTCGCAAGTTTTCGGCTCCCCTTGGTTGGCGGGCAAGGTGCAAATTCGCGATCTGCCTGTGGTGCCAAGCGCTTGGTTTGGACAATATCAAGAGCGGGATGGAGTAGCGATTGACCGAGATACGGAAACAGCCTCAGATGGCAAGCTCTATGATTTTCAGGTGGTACCCGCCAACACACCGTTTGAGTTTCATGCCGTGGTAGAAAATGCCCAAGAATGGGAACTGGGTTTATTCACCATTGGCTTACACCAATTTGAGACAGAGCAGATTCCTTTGGGGGGCGGGCGCTCACGGGGATTGGGGGTCGTCCAACTGGATATTTTGGAAACCTATTGGTTTGACTCCGAAGGGGATCCCCAACGCCTTCTCCGCTATTTACAAGAGTTGGTGCGCGGATCCCGACAACCGCTTTCGCCAGAAACGGCACAGGCTTACCGTCAAGACTGGGTCGAGGCACTCATTACTAAATTAAGAACAACCTCCCAGCTTCAACCGACCAGCATTGGTGCATAAAAGGAGGGATCCCGATGGCCTTTACAAACTATAAAACAGTAGGTGAAACAATTAAAGCCTCTCAGATCTTTTATCGAGAGGAAATTTTTCTTGAAGAGCTGCCGTTCTCTATCCCAGAGTTTTTTCGACAGGATCTTGAGATTGTTATGAAAGATGGAGCTGTTGACAGCTCAGAGTTTGCTATTTGCGAAAATATTATCTATCCTATCTTCAAGGAAGTATGGAAAACTTATCGAGAGCATTTTATTCTTTGGAGCCATCGCTATCTAGCATATGATCAGGATCTACAGGGTTTCCCCGAATATATTTTGGCTCGTCGCTCACCATTAGGCCGAGTTGTTTTCGATAAACCTTATTTGCTATTGGTTGAAGCAAAAAAAGATAACTTTGACCAAGCTTGGGGGCAGTGCATTTCTGAAATGATTGCTGCTCAGCGTCTCAATGACAACGAAAGAATTAAAAGAATTATTATTTATGGTATTACTTCTAACGGTGTAACCTGGCAGTTTGGAAAATTAAGAGATAATCAATTTATCTTGAATAGAGAGTTTTACACTATCCAGCAGCTAGACGAACTATTTGCTGCTGTTAACTTTGTTTTCTCTCAATGCACTATTCAGCTGCAA
Organism: Thermostichus vulcanus str. 'Rupite'; assembly: GCF_022848905.1. Taxonomy (NCBI): domain Bacteria; kingdom Bacillati; phylum Cyanobacteriota; class Cyanophyceae; order Thermostichales; family Thermostichaceae; genus Thermostichus; species Thermostichus vulcanus. The sequence goes on along the minus strand of NZ_JAFIRA010000010.1, from coordinate 7,051 downwards.
ACTCTCATCCCTGCCTAATTCCCTTATTCGAGGATTTCAAACAATGCACAAACGTTACGTGAACCACTGCACCCTCACCCTCACCCTTAAGCCCGATGGCCCTGTCCTGATTAAATCAGGTAAAGAAGGAGCGGATCCCACCAAACCCGATATGGAGTTTGTGGAAACCTATCATCGGGGCGGCAGAACCGTTTATTTCCCTGGCAGCTCCCTCAAAGGAGCCATCCGTGCCCATGCCGAACGAATTGTCAGAACGGTGGGCAGTGATCAGCGGCCTGAAGGAGATAAGTTCAAGCTTTGGGCCAGCGATCCCTTGGATCAAAAAGCCAATCAATGGCTGGAAAAGATCCAGGAATCCCACCGAGTCTATGCTCTGTCTTCGTTTACTGATCAAATGTTTGGCAATACGGCCCTTGCCAGCCGCATCCGCATCGAAGATGCCTATCCCAAACCAGGGGCTCCTCTTAGACTTGAAGAACGCAACGGTGTTGCTATTGATCGGGTTTTTGGCTCGGTAGCAGTGGGGCCATTTAACTACCAGGTGTGTGTGGAAGGCTCCTTTCAAACCAAAATTCACCTCAAAAACTTTACCCTGGCGCAATTGGGTTTAATTGGTCTAGTCTTGCGAGATCTCAATGAAGGATGGTTTGGCATTGGTTTTGCCAAATCACGAGGCATGGGCACAGTCCAGGTTCAGTATGAGTCGGCAGTTGTGGAGTATCCAGGTTGCCTTGTCGAGGACACCCTTAAGCTGATGGGATCCAATCTCTCTTGGCCCAAGGGATCCCTGTTGGGGGTAGGGGAGTTTCTGACTGCGGATGAGGCGAAGAAATATGGATTTCCCAAACCTGATCGTGAAGCCGTGCCTGTTGGGGCTGAACTGATGCCCTTGGGCTTTGGAGCCAAACTCACCTGGAATCAGTCAACTGAGGCAAAAGTTGAACATCTGTTGGCAACGGCAGTGAAAGCATGGGCCAAGCTACTTCAAGAGGGGGCCAAAGCATCATGAGACAGGCTTTCGTTGCTTCGCTGAAACTCAAAGATACTTCTGAGATTGCTGGGATCCTTCACCATCACTTTCCCAATACAGAAACGACCTACTTCTTTTTGCGCTGGCCTCACCAAGTCAGCGGCATTCAGTCTGGGATCCCGCATGACTTCACCTGTCAAGAAGGTCAAGTGTTTGCGCTTCAGGCGGAGCTGAGATGGAAGCAGACTGTAAGAGGTTTGGATTTACTCTATTTGGGCACCCAAAGTCCAGCAGCATCCTTTACCCCCCTTTCAGGCGAGTGGCGGTATGAAGATTACGAAGCCGATCTCTATGGTAACCCACAAAACCAGGAAACTCGTTTTCCCAAATCTTTTGACTATTCCAAAGCGCTGGAGATAGGTCAACGATATTTTATCGATTCAGTCACTGCTCGTGTTCACTTTATTGCACTGATTCCGAGGTAGCTATGACCCGAGGCCCTAGAGGACTTCCCCATCAAACTCACCATCCAACAACTCTCCAGCCGAATCAGAATCAAAATATGGGAAGCCAATCAGTTTCCTCCAAACCTTATGAACTGATTCCGTTTCCCAAAGAGTCTCCCAAACTGGAAAGGCCAGCCGGGCATGCTAAGTTCCATGCTGACAGGTTACATGGCACCCTTTTTCTCACCTTGACGGTGCAGACCGCGGTTCATGTTTCTACAGGTTTCTTGGCCTTAGGGAGTGATGTGGGAGTGCGCGGGATCCCACTCCTGAAAACGATGACAACCACACCGGATCAAAAGCTGAAAATCCAGGGAAGTTCCCTCAAAGGTGCAATTCGGGCCATGTATGAGGCCATCACCAACAGTACCCTCGCCGTTATCACCAACAAATATCGATCTCAGATCCCCCCAGATAGACATCCCTGCCGCAAAAAAGAGCAACTCTGTCCCGCCAGTCGTGTATTTGGTGCCTTAGACTGGCAAGGTCTAGTCGAGTTCAGCGATGCCATCGCTGTCAGTGCCGGATCCAGCGGGGGATCCCTGCCTGCCCTCTATCGCCCTCGTCCTGATCAGCGTCGCGCCTATTTCCAAAATGGTAAAGCTGCCGGGCGAAAGTTTTACTATGCTCAAACTGAGGCGTTGGATGCGGGAAATGGGGGCACCCCCACGCAACAAGCTGCCAAAAAGACTGTGTTCAAAACCCAAATCCATTTCAAAAATCTCACATCTGCCGAATTGGGCACCCTACTCACCGTTTTGGGTCAGGATCCAAATCATCCAATGCTGCTCAAACTGGGCGGCGGTAAACCAGTGGGCTTAGGTTCCATTCAAATCACCATTGATAAAATTGAGCGGCCTGCTAACCTCAAAGACCGCTACAGCAGTTATGTTGCCCCAGCATCGGACATCCTGGAGGGCGAAACCCTAAAAGCCTTCATCCAGAAACAGATCAAAGCCACCCAAGGCTACATTCTGCCTGGGCAACTAAAGCAACTTTCCTCCATCTTGAACCCCACCGCTCTACGTAAACCCCCGTCTGGAGTGTATTGATGGCCAACACCCCTCTACTGGAATCCGTTGATCTGAGCCCCCAATCTTGGGATCTGGCTCACAGCATCGCCATGACCTTGGTGAAGGCGAATACGGATGTCAATGAGCTGAGCAAAGTGACTGCTTATCTGCGATCCGTTGCCCATCACCCGGATGCGGGATCCCGCTTTTTCAAATTCATGAGTGAACTGGTTCGAGAACGTCGCCTGCACCGCACCAAACAAACCGAAGGGTACTATCGCTCTATTGAAGAAATCTGTAAGGACTACTTAGAATCCTTGAAGGACAACCCTGCCCAGATGCTGCAGATCTTGGGCTGGGCCGCTCGACTCATGCGCTACTACAAAGACGGAGGTATGCCCCTCGGAGAAATACCCCCACCACCGGGATCCCAGCTCAATAGTGATTCAGAGCGCCCCGTAGAAGAACAAGCCCAACGGCTCGCCGAAATTGCGGAAGTCCGGGATAACACCCAGTTTCGAGTTGGCCAAAAACTGGATGCCACTGTCGCTAATATCAATGGCAACAGGGTTACCTACGAGATCTTGGGTACCATTCGACTTACCCAAAAAGAACCCAAAAGAGCAGGATCCCTGTCTGTGGGTCAGGTGGTGCAAGTGGCGATTACAGACCTGAAGGACGATGGCGGGATCCGTAGGATTAGCTTGCTCTAACCCTTAGGAGAATCCATGCAAACCATTATGATGACCGTGGGCACCTCTCTCCTCACCAACCGTGACACAGAATCCGACAACAAGCGTCCCTGGCTTGGGCAAAACAGGATCGGGGATCCCCAGCGAGCACTCGCTTGGATGAAAAGTGCTGAGCTGGAACGGATCAGCGCTGAAACCAATACCTATTGGCGACTGGATCCCACTCCTCAAGACGTTTTGATATTGTTGCACTCCGACACCCCTAGTGGGTTGGAATGTGCCCAGATCCTCAAGCTTTATTTTGAGCAGGAGTTGGGGCAGCAGGATGTTTCTTTGGTACCCCTCCCTGGGCTCAACTACGACTCAAATGAACAGAGGTCTTCTTTGGAACGCATGGCTCACCTCTTGAAACATTGGGTTGAGCAGGCCAAAGGAATGGTTACTTTTGCAGCAACAGGAGGGTTCAAAGCCCAGAGCATGATCATGGCTCTGGTGGGCAATGAATTGGGGATCCCAGTCTGCTATATCCATGAGCAGTACGATGCCTTGGTGTACCTGCCCTACTTGTCAGGCAAAACAGAGTCTCAGCAGCGGGTGATCCGGGTTGATTTGCCCGATTCTGGTCGCCAACGCTCTGAGGTCATTCAAGTGCAAGCCAATACCGCCCACCATCGCCCACGTATCTGGCCCAAAGTGGAAAAACTGCTGCAAGAAACTCTCTGGGTAGATCGGGTCAGGTACGACCCCCAAGCCTACGCTGCCCCCAAAAATGGTCTCAAGTCCTGCCCTCGCAAAACTCCTGATGGGCGGCATATTTTGTGGATCCACCTCCATGAGAGTACAGACACCCACATGGCGGTTATGGTGGAGACTACGGGGCATACTCCCGCTCATCTGGAACAAGCCGCCGCTGAGTTGCGGGAGCGCCTGGGTCGGTTGCTCTAAAGAACCCTAGCTCTTGAGGTACGCCATGATTGCTGCCCACCGCTTTACGTCCTCGGATCTGGCCCTGATGCCGGAGGATGGCAAGCGCTATGAAGTCATTGATGGAGAGTTGTATGTGACCCATCAATCCAGTTGGCAACACCAATATGCTGCAACCCGCCTTGCTCAATTTCTGAATGAATGGAGCGATAAAACAGGCTTGGGCATAGCGAACACCGCACCGGGACTGATCTTTGCCGAAGATGACGATGTCGCCCCAGATGTGGTCTGGATCAGTCATAGTCGCCTACAAAACGCCCTGCAAGAAGATGGCAAACTGCACAGTGCCCCAGAATTGGTGATTGAAGTAATCAGCCCCGGATCCCGTAATGCCAACCGGGATCGCCAGATCAAGCTCAAACTCTATAGCCGTCGCGGGGTGCAAGAATACTGGATCCTGGATCCCCAGCAAAAACAAGCCGAAATCTATCGCCGCCAGGAGGGATCCCTGGTGTTGATCAAAACCTGTCTGGGGCAGGATGTTCTGGATTCCCCCTTGCTACCCGATTTCACTTGCTCTCTGGAAAAACTGTGGCCCTTGTCTCTATGAAAACCGTTCTCTTTGTCACCGTAGGGGGATCCCCTCCTCCCATCATCACTGCCATCAAAAAGCTCAATCCTGAACGAGTCATATTTGTTTGCTCCAGCACAACCGTGTCTCAAGTTACAGGCTCAGGTACTCCCTGTGAGATTCACAAGGGATCCGATGTGATTGAACGGTTACCCAACATTCCAACTCAAGCCAATCTAGGAGAGCGATTTGATCCAGAACAAGATGTCGTCGTCTTAGAAAGTCTTGATGATCTTTCAGAGTGTTATCGAGTGATTGCTGCAAAGATGGCTGAGATTAGGCAGGATCCCGGCAACATTGTGCAAGCTGATTATACAGGCGGCACAAAAACCATGTCTCTAGCCCTAGGATTAGCAGGATTAGACTATGAGGCAAAATTATTTCTCACCACCGGAGAACGCACAGATACAGTTAGGGTCAATAGAGGAGAAATGACGATGCAGGTCAGCCTTACTCCTGTGATGGTAGAGCGTCTATTAAAGCAAAAAGTACCCCCATTAGTGGCTCAGTATAACTATCCTGCTGCTTTGGTGGAGCTTGAAAATCTGGTGGTTGCGCAAGGAATGATGCCCGATGATAGCAGGCGAGTTAGAAATCATCGATCTCTTTGCCTAGCTCTTGATGCCTGGGATCGTTTTGATCACCTGGAGGCGTGGGCATACCTACAGCCTCTGATGAAACAAAAATGGATCCAGCCGTTGGGGCTATTTCTCAAGCGGGTGATGAGTAGTCGGGGGCTGATTGATCCTGAGTTTGATGGATCCCAGGGATCCCCAGGTCATGGCTATGAGATTGTCGAGGATCTCCTGCTCAATGCTGAGCGGCGAGCCTCCCAACAGCGATTTGATGATGCAGTGGGTCGGATTTATCGGGCATTAGAGTTATTGGCTCAAGTTCGTCTCAAACAAAAGTATGAGATTGAGACCGGAAATGTGGATCCCCAGCGACTGCCTGAAGCTCTGCGCACCCATTATCAAAATCGCCAAGGCAAAATCGAGATCGCCCTGCGCAAAAGCTATGAGTTACTCAGCCAGTTGGGTGGGGATCCTTTGGGAAAATTGTTCCAGGAACGGCAGTCCTTGATTGCAGATGCCCTCCAGGTGCGAAACCACTCATTATTTGCCCATGGATTTCAGCCCATCACCCAAAGTGACTATCAAAAAATGCAGGGATCCCTGGTGGCTTTTATTCGAGAGGGTGTGCAACTGCTGGCTGCTGAACTCAATTTCAAAAAGTCCTCTTCGTCCCCTCAGTTTCCCCAGGACTTTCTGTTTGAGCAGCCCTGAAGGAAGAATACATCCGCTGAGAGGGTAGGGATCCCTAACCCATAGAAGAGGAAGCCAGAAGATAAGGAGCAAGGGCGAATGTCGGAGGGACTGAATGCGCTCGCTGGCAAGTTAACCTTCTCGGTTGCACAGCCAACATCCTCTTCCTACCACATTGAAGACCGACAAACCCACCAAAGCCAGTACTCTCATCTGCCCATCGGTAAAGGGTACAAACTCCCATCAGTAGACCCATCTGTTGCAGCCGTTCCAGCATCCGACATTAGGATCTGCCAATGTCGGCAGCACCACTTGCTCTACATAGGGCTGGATACTCAGACAGGGTTCATCGGGAATGTAAATCACGCCTTTGGCAGACTGCGCCAACGGACTAGATTGGAGGTCGAACCAGCCCCAAGCAGCGACATCCAGTCACAACGCTGCAACAAACAGTGGCTCCAATAGGGAAAACCTCCCTATCTTGGGAGCACTACCCATGCGGGGGTTGTAGTGGGATGGCTCAGGCGTGATTTGAACACGCGACCAAGGGCTTATGAGTCCCCTGCTCTACCACTGAGCTACTGAGCCAGAGCAGCGCTTAACTAGGATAGCATCCTTAAGATCCCAGTTGAATTCTTCGCAGATCATAGTGGCAATCCAGAAGGAATCACAGGGATCCACGATGGCCACTCCCCTTCGCGACAGCGGCGCCTTGGCACAAACGACTTGTAACCTCAGTTCTGACGAGGTGCATGAGGAGAACGGAGAGGGTGGGATTCGAACCCACGGTGAGTTGCCCCACACAGCATTTCCAGTGCTGCGCCTTCGACCACTCGGCCACCTCTCCAGCGCTCAGACCCTCAATTGTATCAGACCCGGGATCCAGCTTTGGCCTGTTTTCGCCCCCCAGTGGCGCCCTTATTGGGATCCCTTACGAAAAGCAGCGTAAAGCCCCCGGTTTCTAACCGGGGGATATAAGCGCACAGGCTGAATTTATTCAGCAACAGAAATAGTACATACAATAGTCCCCATGAAACGGGTCACCACCAC